>JAIVHQ010000264.1 GCA_020200995.1 Flavobacteriales bacterium | reverse complement strand
CGGTCGACTCTCTCAACGAATACCGCACCCTGTCCCTCTCTACCGCAGGTGCAGAACGCCACCTTAGCTGGTTCAGCCTGATCAACGAAACGGACGCCCGCGACTTCACTGAAGGCACCTTGCGCTTTGAATGTCGCACCGTTGAGGGCGGATCACCCGAGTTTATAAAGCTTTTTATCAGTGGCAAGTTGCCCGGCCAGCAGAGCTGTACGGATTATCGCCGCAGCACCTATGTCGAAATTTCGACCCACTCATTCAACGACTCCACCTTTACCACTGTATCAATTCCCATCCGTCATTTTGAGCAAATCATGATGGCACGCGTGAATGTGGTGTGCGGTTTCGATTTTGAAGGCGATCGCAATTCAGCCGTTGAAGTGGACAATATCAGGTGGTCTGCAAATCGCATCCCCGATCCCGAACCCGAAGCTGAGCCCGAACCTGAAGAGGATCCGGCGGAAGAAGAGGTTGACGACACAGGAGAGGAAGATTCTAACGATGATGGCGGAGACGGTTCAGACGAAACCGAAGGAAACGGTTAGGAAAGAGCCCCGTTCACCATTTAGAAAATCTATTTTTTAGCTGCGTCGGATCGGGTTACCGACACTTTTCTTTTTTCTTCAAAAGTAGGCTTTACTTCATCATAGTATTTAGCAACCTGCTCCTCGTTGAGGTGTTCAGTGATTGAATCATCAGCGTCTTCGTGGATTTGCTTAATCCGCGCGCGAAGGTTCGTAAGTTCATTTTCGATGTAAGCTGACGCCTTTGGATCCGAGTTGCCCATAACGGACCTGCGCTCTTCCAAAGCAAAAATCTGATTTTTGATCGGAATGACTTCTGATGCCTTTTTCTCAAGAATCTTGCTGAGGTGGTGCATTTGCAGCGGCTCCAGCTCCAGTTCTTTTACGATGACTCCAAACTCTTCATTGACCATTTGAGTGGCACTCGTGGGGCCCTGAGCAAAAACGCTCGAGGCAGAAATTAAAGTAACGGCGGCGATTAGTAGTGATTTTTTCATGGCTCTCAGGTTTACAGTTGAATGTGTTCGTCACCCCTTTGATAGGGCACGTAATTTACGAAAAATTGGAACATCTCATCGGTGGTTTTCATGTTGCGCCCTGCGGCCTGCATGGTTTTCGGAGGGATGTTCGGGTTAAATGGATTCTCGATCGTGTTGTCAAATTCTGCTTCGGCAATGATAGCGTATCCTTGCGGAATTTTGACCATTTGCGGATAAGTGTAAAAATATTGCCACCTGAAGTCCCACTGAGGTATGGATACCAGCGGTATGGTGTCAATCCCGTCAGGCGAGACAGCATAAGCTTTAAATGATTTTCCGAGCAGGTGCATGTGCGGATTCACCGTCAGTACTGAGATGTCTTCCTTCACGAGGTAGCTGGTCGAAAATTTGGCCTTTTTTCCTGCGGGAATTACAAACTTTGGTTTCACATCTGTTTCACCCTGTGTGCCGAGGTGCAACTCCAGCAGCGGGCGCTCGGCGTTTTCCGCGGCGTAGTAGAGGTGAATTTCACTCAGGTCGAAACTGTCTTTGGGTGCCGGGCCGTAATGCAGGGTGTTGAGCAGGAAGGCTCCCTTTCGGGAAATATTGACAGTACCGATGCCCCCCGGATACCGCACAGCCTCAGTGCCCGGCAGGTAGTTGAATGCCGAAACCCGCATCGGGGGATAGCTCCCGTCGTCGTTGGCGATTTTCATGTCCTCATACGCCGACAGCGATGTGCGCACTTCTGCGTTTTCGATCCACGAGCCTTCGTGTACATCTGTCTTCATGCCGGGTTTGTAATTGATGAGGTGTCCGTTGACGTGGTGCACCGCCTGTCGGTTGCCCGGGACGAAGGCGATGGCCGCCAAAACGGTGTCTTCGGGAAGCTCAAAACCAATCTTTGCCAGGTAAAAACGGTCGCGCATGCTGCCCGTGATTTGTATTGTGTCGGGAAATGGGATGCGGACGTCCGGCTCGGGCAGTTGGATTTCGGCCAAATCGATGCGCCCACCCGGAGGCGGCGAACCTTCTGCAGCACCGGCGTGCACTGTTTTCAATCTTTTGCGAAAGTCCTTGTAGCTGAGAAGTGTAAATGGGCCGGCGCCTCCCTCGTGGTGACACGGAGCACAGCGAAGGGCCACCACGGGCGCTATGTGCTCCCAAAAAGTAACGCTGTCCGGTATGACTATTTCAGGGGCTTCAACTTCAGCGGCTGATGTTTTATCGGAATCCCATACCTCGCCACATGCTGCGGCAGTTATCAGAAGTGCGATGTACATGAATTTTTTCATGGCTTACTCAATAAAACAACCTACGGCATCGGTGGTTTTCGGATCGATTTCACGGCCGGCCAGGTAATTTTCCACGGCGTCGCTTAGGTAGTGTTCGGTGGGCTTGAGCCGCTTGCGCCCAAGGGAGATGGCCCAGTTGTCGATGGCGCCCCGATACATTGCCTTACCCACGCTATCGGTGAGCACGGCTTCGGGGGTTATGGTGGCACCGTATTTTCGCGATAGCACATTTGCCGTGTCTATGAGCAGTTCCATTTTGATGTCGTGATCTGTCAGAAATTTTTCTGACTCGCGAAGCGAATAGTAAGTGCCGCTCACCACAGATACCACTGCGATGTCGGCTTCTTTCATGCGGTCGGCAAATTCAGCAATGGCCGGAGCGTAATTCAAGCACAGCGGGCATTCCGGCGCTGTGAACAGCAGTACGGCACCCTTTTTTCCGGAAAGGAAATCGCTTGTTTCAATGGCCTCAACGGGTTCTCGGGCGCTCTCAATTTTCCGGTCTCCCGCCGATCCGCACGAGACGTGAATCGCTGCAAAGAGCAGGATTGAAAATCGTAAAACCCGAAAGGATAGGGGTGCCTTCATGAACCGCGAAGATACGAAAGTGACGACGTACCATATCGGCAAAATTCTATCTTTGGCGCATGTTCGGCCGTTTTTGGTTAAGTCTTCTCCTCTTTGTGACACTGCTTTTGGGCTCGTTGTCAAATGCTTTCGGTAATGCTGAAGAGTTTGATTCCCGCGATTTCGAACTCGAACCGCCCTCCCTTTTCGTGAAGGGAGTAAAGCAAAGCGTGGAGCTCCACTGCCTCAACCCCGACAAGCTTTTGCCCTACGGCAATCAACTGGAAATTATCGTAAACGGCGAAAAGTACACAGCTGTATTCGAAGGCGGAACGGCGCTGATTCCCGTTATTTTTGATCGAAAGGAGCCGCTCTCGCTCAAGGCGGGAAAATTTGTCCATACTTCTCTGGTGAATCCCATGCCGCTGTGGTGGAGCGTGATCCCCCCGCTGCTGGTGATCGTACTGGCCCTTGTGTTTCGCGAAGTGCTGGGTTCACTGCTCGCGGGAATTTTTGCGGGAGCCGCCGTTGCGGGTTATTACACCTCGGGTCTCGGCGGCATCGTTTCGGGATTTTTCAAGGCCATGGATACTTATCTCGTCGATGCGCTCTACGATCGGGGCCATATTTCGGTCATTATTTTTTCGGTTGTCATTGGCGGTATCGTAGCTGTGATCAGCAAAAACGGCGGGATGCAGGCTGTGGTCAATACCGTATCGCGAAAGGCAAACACGGCGAAAAGCGGCCAAACGGCCACCTGGCTTCTGGGCATTGCCATATTTTTTGACGACTACGCCAACACCCTCGTGGTGGGCAATACCATGCGATCGCTCACCGACAAGCTGCGCATTTCGCGCGAGAAGCTGGCATACATCGTAGACAGCACAGCCGCCCCCGTGGCTGCTGTGGCCCTTATTACCACCTGGATAGGCGCCGAGCTCGGCTATATTGAAGGTGCCTTGGGTACTGTCAACGCAGGCCCCGAAGCCGACATACATCTCAGCGCCTACGCCGTATTTCTCCACTCACTGGAGTTTGCTTTTTACCCGATTTTTGCCCTCGCACTCATATTAATTGTCATTTACTCGGGCCGCGATTTCGGGCCTATGTACCGCGCTGAGATCGGGGCGCGATCGGGAGAAAGGTCTCCCGCCGCATCCGCCCCTGATATCGACGATGAAGAGTTTTTACCCGTGAGTGGCGCACCTCTCAGAAAGATCAATGCCTTGCTGCCCATTGGGGTGGTGGTGCTCGGCACGGTGGCCGGACTGTTTATCACAGGCCACGACCCGCAGGTATGGGCAGACCCCGACATGGGGTTCGGGAAGAAATTGTCGCTCATCATCGGAAATTCGGACAGCTACCGCGCCCTGCTTTGGGCTTCGATTTCATCGCTTCTTGTAGCCGTGCTTATGACTGCCGCGCAGGGAATCATGACATATTCAAAGGCTGTTGAGACATCGGTGGATGGCTTCAAAACCATGATGAGTGCCATGGTGATCCTGCTGCTGGCCTGGGCTCTGGCCGCGCTCACTGAGCAAATGCACACCGCAGATTACCTCGCAGGCTTGGCGGGCGATACCGTGGCTCCCTGGGCTGTGCCTGTAATCACGTTTGTGTTGGCGGCTGTGGTTTCTTTTTCGACCGGATCGGCCTGGGGCACCATGGCCATCGTGTATCCGCTTATGTTGCCGCTGTCGTGGGAGCTGTCGATGGCAGCCGGACTTTCGCCGGCCGATGCCCTCCCCGTATTTTTCAACGTGACTTCATGCGTGCTCGCCGGTGCGGTGCTTGGCGATCATTGTTCCCCCATCAGCGATACCACCATTTTGAGCTCCCTCGCCACACGCTGCGACCACATGGCTCACGTGCGCACCCAGCTTCCCTATGCGCTTACTGCGGGTGGGGCCGCCATTCTTTTTACGGTGTTGAGCTCAGCTTTCGGATTCCCGTGGTACCTCAATTTTCCGCTGGGCATCCTGCTGCTCCTGGCTGTTGTCCGCCTTTTCGGGAAACCTGTCGACCTCGCCTGACGCTTTTTCCGGAAGGAGAGAAATCAGGGCCGGTAGTAAGGTCAGGTCAAATATCAGTGCAAACATCAAAGTGAGGGTCACAAACAAACCGATGTAAAATGTACTCTGAAAAGAGCTGAAGCAGAGGCTGATGAAACCTGCGAACAGGATGATGCTGGTGATGATTAATGCCTTGCCTGTGTGCACATATGATCGGCGCAGGGCTTCGCGGTTCGAGCAGCCTTTGAGCAGTTCGAGCTTGTACCGGCTTAGCAAGTGGATGGTATCGTCCACGGCGATTCCAAAGGCAATGGTGAAGATGATACTAGTGCTCATTTTCAGGTCAATGCCCACCCAATACATCACTGATGCCACCGCGAGCAAGGGGAGTATATTCGGAATGAGGGCGATGCCCACCATCCTCACGGATCGAAACATGAATCCCATAATGATGGAAATCAGGGCGAAGGCCACACCCAGCCCCTTGGCCAGGCTGTACACCAGGTTTTGGTTGGTGCGGTCGATGAGGGTGCCTGTACCGGTGATTTCAATCTCGAAATACTTGTCGAGGTTTTCCGCTTCCGCAAAAGCGAGAAAATCGGAGTTACGCTCGGCAAAAGATTGTGCACCCCAGTCGCCGGCCCGACCAAAAATACGCGCATAGGTGCCCGAGCTGTCCATGATTTGCTGTGTTTTTCCTGCATCCGTGAGTCTGCCGTATTCGCGGAGCACCGACTTTTGGTCACGCTCTTTTTCCGGAAGGGCATAATAAGCGTTTCGGCCCGCATTGTAGCTTCGGTTGATCGACTTCACCACCGTGACGGGCGAAGTGACCGCAGCAATTCCGTATTGATCGACAAGGTAGGTTTCGATTTCTTCAATCTTGCGCATCACGTCGATGTCGGCAAACCGCTGATCGGGATCGCGGAGCTTGAGGCCGACCTCGAAGGGGCGCACGCCTGCAAAATTCTGATCGAAAAAGGCGAAATCCTGCCTGAGGGGTTCACTCGGGCGTAGGTCTTCGAGGAGGTAATTGTTGAGCCCGAGTTGTGAACTGCTCAGGCCAAAAATCACGGAAATGACTGCGAGAAGGCCAAAGAGGAGCCTTCGACGCCGTATCATGACGGGGTAGAGCCGCTCCAGGATCGGTTCCCAAACCAGGTTGGCCTTGTTGTTAAGGGTTTTCTCTGGCGGGGAGGTGAGGGCCAGCCAGGCGGGCATCATGGCGATGGCGATCACGTAAGCCGCGAGCACTCCGGCCGCCGTGAGTAGCCCGAATTCCTGCAGGGTGGGGATGCCTGTGAAGTATAGCGAAGCGAACCCGATGGCGGTGGTGATGCTAGTCAGTAGGGTGGCCAGACCGGTGTCAAACACCATTTGCCGAATGGCATAGGCCTGCGTGTGGCCGCGCTTGAGCTCCTCGAGGTAGCGGGCGTAGAGGTGGACGGCATCGCTCATGCCCACCACGAAGATGACCGGGGGCAGCATGTTCAGCAATATCCCGATGCCGCTGCCCGACAGGTTGAGGATACCGATGCTCCACACCACCGCCAGCAGCACGGTGACCAGCGGAATCACCACGCCGCGAAAACTCCTGAACATAAAGTAGAGCAGTACGATGACAAACGCGATGGCGATGCCCATGAAGATGGCAAATTCACCCTGGATTTTTTTGATGTACACCACCTGTCCGATCGCCCGACCAGCCACATGCACCCCGTCGAATTCGAAACGCTTCAGGACTTCTTCCAATCCCGCGGCGAGCTCATCACTGTTATCTTTTCCCAGGCGCTCTTTTGTTTGCAGTACTATGCTCACCGCCGATGTATCGGTTGAAAACAGGTTGTTGACCAGCAGCGGGTCCTCAAATACCCGCGCTGAATCCCTTTTGGGAAATTGTGTGAGCACGGGGCGGCTAAATATGGTTCCCGTAAGCGGCTCTCTCACCGGCACCGTGGCATTCGAAGGCGAAGTGACGTTTGTAACATGAGGTACTTCCTTGAGCGCCTCGGTCAGGACTTCTAACTTTTCGTAAAAATCGGTGTTGAACACACCCTTTTCGGAAACCACCGCCACCAGCACAAAGTCGTTGTCGGTGCCGAAGGTGTTGCGGTGCTGTTCGAAATACCTGGTGGGGGCGTCGTCGGGTCTGAAAAACTTGTCGAAGTCGTAGTCGAAATAGGTGTCCGGTAGGGTGGTGCCAAGCGCGAAGGTCACCAAGGCCAATCCGGCCAGGAGCATGTACGACGTACTTTTTTTCATCTCGTAATTTCAGCACAAAGAACGCTCTTTATGTCGTTTTGTTAGCAACCTGAGCTCGATTATCCTTCAGGATTCAGAACGTCTGTAATTAAAATGATGATCCCAAAAAAAATAGTGGATGCATGCGAGGAACAGAGCTGCGTTTTGGAATTGAAGTTGAAAAATACGGCCGTAAATTGATATTGACTTATCCATAAAATGCGAAATTCTGCGTTGCATTTTCGCGCTTTAGCCCGCTAAAGCTTTGAAAACGCGCCTTGCATCTCACATTTTATGAATATCTGAATTCCCGAATTATAACCGAGCTCAGGTTAGCAGAGAAGTCCGTTGATTTCACAGAAGGTAGTGATGGGTTGTGCGGGCGGTACGCGAAATGCAGCGATCGGCAAAATCAGGGCATAAAAAAAGCCGGGGCTTTCGGCCCCGGCTTCCTGTGTGTTATGCGATCCGAAAATTACTTCTTCTCATCATTAACTTCTTCGAAGTCCACGTCGGTTACTTCTTCGTCGCCTGAGGCATCGCCTTCGGCTGAAGCTTCTGCTCCGCCTTGGCCGTCCTGTCCGGCGCTGTACATCTCCTGAGATGCTGCCTGAAATACCGTGTTGAGCTTTTCGATGGCGGGCTCAATGGCGTCTACATCTTGTGCTTCGTGGGCTTTCTTCAGTTCTCCAAGTGCATCCTCGATGGGCTGCTTCTTGTCGGCGGGAATTTTATCGCCGAATTCCTTGAGCTGCTTCTCCGTTTGGAAAATCAAAGAGTCGGCTTTGTTCAGCGTTTCCACGCGTTCCTTGGC
>JAIVHQ010000001.1:17414-26911 GCA_020200995.1 Flavobacteriales bacterium | reverse complement strand
TGTTTGAAATGAACCGCAAATACGAGGTGGACATGCCCATCGCCGAGGCTGTGTACAACATCATTTATCAGCGCATTTCGCCGGTGGTGGAGATGCGGATTTTGGCGGATAAGTTTGGGTGATATTCCAAGATCGCGTGTAGGTGAGGCTCGCTGTTACATTCTACTTATGAATGATATATTCGGTTTTGTCATTATTTTTGCAGAGCAAAAATGCCGCCAAAACCTTTGCATTGCGCCGACATTACCCCACGGCTACGCCATGGGCTAATGTCATGTCACCGCTACACGGTTCAGCTACAAACACCAATAGGTCACATTTATCTATATTCGAGGTGCGACTGAAAATCGCACTTACTCTACATCCTGCCCTTTTCGGAAAAACACCAAACGCCACCGCTATTGCGAAGCATTGAGTTTTTGAAAAATCTCGGCGTGAATATTTTCCGCTTCGCGGTGCGTGGAGCGCATGAGCCGGTAAGTCACCACATTCAAGAAAACAGAAACTGTGACCATGATGGTCAGCGCCCAAATTAAGCCATCCGTAAGCGGCTCATTGCCGAGGGATTCTTCCGGTGTGGCGATCTTTATGATAAACGATTGGAAGAAAACAAACTCAATAATCAGGAGCGGAAAGAAGTTTCGCGTCCTTAACATGACCTTGGTGCGTCGATTAAAATTGGTAAAATACGTCATCACACCGTACGCTGCGAGGGCTTTAATTGATACGGCCATTTCGATGTGTGGCAGGAGCCAAGAAATCTGCAAGGCATAGTACATGCCGGCTGCAAAAATCAAAATAGGTGCGAGCACGGAAAGTTCGGCCGAGTTGCGAATTTCACCGAACACCTTGCGAATCCAGGTTTTTCCCCACACCTGCTTGTACTCGGCTTCCAGTCGGCGGAGGCGGGAGTACGTCGCTTTGGTCTTAAAACTGTTGAGCACCTGCTCCCACTTGTGGCCGCGGTCCATGAGTTCGAGGGCCTTTTCGGCAAAATGGTCGGCCATTTCGGAGATCAGCTCCGGGCTGTCGAGCCCCCACCGGTGGAGGTAATCCACGAGGGCTTTGTACTGGTCGTCGGTCAGTTCACGCTGCTCCATGGCCGGGCTTGGGATTTAAAAATTGCTGCAAATTTCGGGCGTACTCGGCCAACTCGTCGATGCGCTTGCGGGCTTCCCCGCCCTTCTCATCTGCCAGCCGGTAATACTTGCGGCTGCGGTTCCCGATTTTTTCCACCTCAGTGGTGAGCAGGCCCTCGGCTTCGAGTTTGTGCAGGGCAGGGTACAATGCGCCTTCGGTGATATCGAGGTCACCTGAGGTCAATTCCCGAGCCCGCTTGGTGAGTTCGTACCCGTACATGCGGCCCTGCTCCTCGATCAGTTTGAGCAGTATAGCGCTCAGGGTTCCTTTGTAAAGGTGATTTTTGCTCATGGCGAAATAGGTTGACGCAAATATATGTAATTTTCTTATGCATGCGGAAGCAATGCATGGATAAAAATGATTGCCCCTCCGTGATCGTTTGAATGCAAATTGTCGAAAAGTTCCTTGGACTAAGGGCTGAGCGCCCGCATTTCTTACGTTCTTTTGATCTGCATAAAACACTTTTACCATGACAAGCTCCCCCGCATCGACCACGAGCTCAACAGATACCCTCGACCGAAAGGAAAGCAATTCGGAAATCAAACAACTCGGCAAAGTCGAGCAGAATTACCTCCGCCTGCTCAAGGAAGTCATCATCGACATCGACAATGCCGCCCGCTTTCAGCTCACCCCCTATCCCAAAGAGCGGAGCTATTTCGTAAAAAGATTTGCGGTCAACGCCCTCATCAACACCCTGGCAAAAAAGGGCCTGATGATCACCGGGATCGACCGCAATGGCATCGCCGCCCGCGAAAACGGGTTGGGATGGCCGCTCAACGGCTACAGCATGATCGGGATGAAGCGGATGAACAACATCCAATACTGCATCGAAACCGCATTGGCCGACGACATCAAGGGCGACTTTATCGAAACGGGCGTATGGCGCGGCGGGGCCTGCATTTTTGCGAAAGCGCTCTTCGACATCTACGGCGCCGACCGCAAGGTGTGGGTGNNNNCTTCCAAGGCCTCCCCGAGCCCGACACAGAGCTCTACCCCGAAGACGCCGGCGACGACCTCTATACCATTGAGCAGCTCCGTGTATCGGAAGAGGACGTACGCGAAAATTTCCGCCGATTCGACCTCCTCGACGATCAGGTGGTCTTTCTCAAAGGCTGGTTCAAAGACACCCTTCCTGAGGCCCCGATCGACAAACTCGCAGTGGTGCGCCTCGACGGCGACATGTACGAATCGACCATGGATGGCCTCAAGCACCTGTACCCAAAGCTCTCGCCGGGCGGATTTCTCATCGTCGACGATTACGGGGTGATCCCGGCCTGCCGCAAAGCCGTGCACGACTACCGCGTGAAACACGGCATCACCGAAGACATCATCGACATCGACGGTTCGGGCCATTTTTGGCGAAAAAGGTTTTAGTCGCCGATTGCGCTATCTTTGAATGGTGAGACCACTCGTTAGTTTACTACTTCAGATTTTCATTTGCTGCCTTCCCTTTTGCGGAAGCGCACAGACTTTTTTCTACGCGGGAAACGGCCACTATTACGACACACCCGTGCTCCGCATCGAGGGCGACCGATGTATGCCGCCTTACAGCTACAACCTGAACGACGCTTTTTACACGGTCACCAAAAACGTAATTACGCAGGGCGCTTCGAGGTCCGAATTCGACATCGTGTACACCCTTCGGGAAAACAAGGTTTATGAAGGCACTGCCATGTACACTTCTGAGATCAGGTACACTTTTGAAAACGGGCTAATCTTCAAAGGGAACAGCAATTTCCGACTGGATGCGTTGTTCAATATCAAGGATAACATTATCTACAAAGGTGCGGAAGCCTTTCCGGGCGATGCGATCTACTTCATCGACGGCCCTTACACAGCCGCCCAACTATTTGCCGCTCTGCTCTCGCTGGGGTTGCTGATGTGACTCCTCTGCAGAAGGAGCTTTAGCCTCCTTCTTTTCGTCTTCCTCGGCAAAAAACCGCTTCTGATTCAGGATGATGAGTGCCATGCCCACGGATATGGCCGAGTCAGCCACATTGAACACGGGTTGGAAGAACCGAAAACGGGTGCCCCCTACCCACGGCATCCACTCGGGCCACATGGTATCGATGATGGGAAAGTAAAGCATGTCGACCACCTTGCCCTGCAGGAAGCCGGCATAGCCGCCCTCGGGCGGAAACATCACCGCCACTTCGGGGGTAAATCGGGGGCTTTCGCTAAAAATGATTCCGTAGAAGGCACTGTCGATGATGTTGCCGATGGCGCCGGCGAGCACGAGTGCGATGGAAAAAATCAGGCCTTTGTGGGCGCCGATTTTAATTTGATTTCGAAGGTACCACATGATGAAGCCAACAGCCACGATGCGAAAAAGGCTCAACATGAGTTTTCCCGTTACGCCGCCCAACTCCAGCCCGAAAGCCATGCCGGGGTTTTCAATAAAGTGAATGAAAAACCAGTCACCAAATACGGTGATCGACTCATCGAGGTACATGTTGGTCTTGACCCAGACTTTAGAAACCTGGTCTACGACAAGAACTGCAACGACGGTGATGAGTGCGAGGCTGAATACTGACTTTATCCTCGCGGGATCAGCGTCGGTCTTGTTGTTGCTTTGCTTCAATGCTCAGGGTGGCGTGGGGCACCAATCGAAGGCGCTCTTTTCGAATCAATTTGCCTGTGGCGCGGCATATGCCGTAGGTTTTGTTCTCAATGCGGCGCATGGCGCTTTCGAGGTGAGAAATAAACTTCTCCTGACGGGCCGCCAGCTGTGCAGTCTCTTCGCGCGACATGGTCTCGGAGCCGTCTTCCATCATCTTAAAGCTGGAAGCCGTATCGTTGGTACTGTTGTCGTCTGCGTATGAAAGGGACTGCTTGAGTTGATTGAGGTCTTCACGGGCTTCCGCCAGCTTTTTATCAATAAGTTCCTTGAACTCATGGAGGTCCTCGTCGGTATATCTTGATTTTTCGTCTGACATTTTATCGAGCGTTTAAATTTTTTGAAGCGCAACGCGGGTGGCCATGTTCGCCTCTACTTCTATCGATTTTGCGTCAGTCTCGTTGACCGTACCCACAAGCTCTAATGAGTCCGCCAGCGTTTCAGCGCAAATATAATCCAAATTATTCGCAATTGCTTCTTCGATTCCGATGGCCTTTTCCACCTGAATAGCAATGCGATCCGTAACTTCAAGCCCCGAATCTTTGCGCAAAAGCTGGATTCGGTTCACAAACTCACGGGCAATGCCCTCACCTTTGAGTGCATCGTCGACTTCCACATCGAGGGCGACGGTAAATCCGGCATCGGAAGTCACCAGCCATCCGGGGATGTCTTTGGTGGCGATACTCACTTCGTCGCGTAAGAGTTTCACTTTCCGCCCTTCTGCGATTTCGATCTCCATGCTGCCATCGTTTTCAATCGCAATGATGTCGGACTGTCCTAGCTTGCCCACGGCGGCGGCCACGGCTTTCATTTCCTTGCCGAAACGGGGGCCAAGCTTTTTAAAATCGGGCTTGATTTCTTTCACAAACACCCCTTCGGTATCGCGGAGATACACCAATTCCTTCACGTTGAGCTCACCGAGCACAATGTCTTCCACATCGCGGAGGCGGCGCTCAAAGGTGTCATCGCTCACGGGGACCATCATTTTCCGCAAAGGCTGACGCACCTTGATGCGCTCCTGTTTGCGGAGGCTGAGCACCATGGAGGTGACACGCTGGGCGATGTGGATAAAGCGTTTGGTAAGCCGAAATTTTATCAGCTTCGTAATCGCCTTTCCAAAAACGGCGGCGGCACAGACGCACGTACCAATTGCTGAGTTCTTCGGTGACAAAATCCTGGATAAGTCGACCCGCACGGGTGGGCTCAAATTCGGCGTAGGCTTTATCGACCGCGGCCGTGAGGGTGTTGAGCCTGCTCATGATCCATCGGTCTATCTCGGGGCGCTCGGCCACGGGTACCGCCTTTTCGGAAAATTCGAATCCGTCCACATTTGCATAAAGCGCAAAGAAGGCGTAGGTGTTGTAAAGCGTACCGAAGAGCTTGCGCTGCACTTCCTGTATGCCATTTTCATCAAAACGGAGGTTGTCCCACGGCTGGGCATTGGTGATCATGTACCAGCGGGTGGCGTCGGGGCCGTATTTGGTGAGGGTCTCAAACGGATCGACGCCATTGCCGAGGCGCTTGCTCATCTTCTGCCCGTTCTTGTCGAGCACGAGTCCGTTGCTGACCACCGCCTTGTAGGCCACACTGTCGAAGCACATGGTGCCGATGGCGTGGAGGGTGAAAAACCAGCCGCGCGTTTGGTCGACGCCTTCTGCAATGAAATCTGCCGGAAAAGCCTTGCCGTCGTCGATGCGGTCCTTGTTTTCGAAGGGGTAGTGCCACTGGGCATAAGGCATGGAGCCCGAGTCGAACCACACGTCGATGAGGTCGGCTTCGCGGTGCATGGGTTTTCCGGAAGGGCTCTTCAATACGATGGTATCGGTGACGTGCTTGTGGAGGTCGAAAGATTCGTAGTTGATGTCCGACATATCGCCGGGGATGAAATTGCTCAGCGGGTTTGAACTCATAAATCCTTCGGCCACGGCCTCATCGCAGGCTGCCATGAGCTCCTCGGCACTGCCGATGCAACGCGACTCCTTCCCGTCTTTGGTGCGCCATATCGGGATGGGGATGCCCCAGAACCGCGAGCGCGAGAGGTTCCAGTCGTTGAGGTTTTCGAGCCAATTGCCGAAGCGGCCTGTGCCGGTGCTCTCGGGCTTCCAGTTGATGGTCTTGTTGAGCTCGATCATCCGGTCTTTGGCGGCGGTGCTGCGCACAAACCAAGCGTCGAGCGGGTAGTAGAGGATGGGCTTATCGGTGCGCCAGCAGTGGGGGTAGCTGTGCTCGTATTTCTCGATGAGGAAGGCCTTGCCCTCTTCTTTGAGCCTGATGGAAATGAGGACATCGACCGACTTGTCGGGTGCCTCGCCATCGGTGTAGTATTCGTTTTTGACGTAAAGTCCGGCCAGCTCACCCATTTGCTTCACGAAACGGCCTTGGAGGTCTACGAGGGGCATGGGGTCTCCGTTTTCGTCGGGGACCAGCATGCCGGGAATGCCGTTTTCGCGGCCCACCTGCGCATCGTCGGCACCAAAGGTGGGGGCGATGTGCACCACACCGGTACCGTCTTCGGTGGTCACGAATGCCCCCGGGATGACGCGGAAAGCTTTTTCCGGGTTTTCCATGGGCAGGGTGTACGGCAGGAGCTGCTCGTAGGCAAGGCCCGTGAGGTCGGCCCCTTTCATTTTGCCGATGATGCGAAAGGGTATTTTCTTGTCGCCGTGGGTGTAATTGTCAAAATCTTCGTCGCTTTCAGCTTCCGAATGAACACCCGAAAAGCGTGCTGCCATGAGGTCTTCGGCCATCACCACCGCATGGCGGGCGCCGGTGTAGCGGTTAAAGGTTTCAACCACGACGTAGTTGAAAGCGGGATTGACCGCGAGGGCCGTATTGGACGGGAGGGTCCACGGGGTGGTGGTCCAGGCCACCATGTGAAAAGTGAGGTCGCCGCGGCCGGTGGCTTTTTTGAGCTTTTCCTGTCCGTCGCTTTTCAGCAAAAACAGGGCGGTCGCCGAGGTGTCTTTGACATCCTTGTAGGTGCCGGGCTGGTTGAGCTCATGCGAGCTGAGCCCCGAGCCTGCGGCGGGCGAGTAGGGCTGAATGGTGTAGCCCTTGTAGAGCATGTTCTTGTCGTAGAGCTGCCTCAGGAGCCACCACACCGACTCCATGTACTTGTTGGTGTAGGTGACGTAGGGCTTCTCCATGTCCACCCAGTAGCCCATTTTCACGGTGAGGTCGTTCCACACATTGGTGTAGCGCATCACTGCTTTTCTGCAAGCGTCGTTGTATTCCTCTACGGAGATTTTCTTGCCAATGTCTTCCTTGGTGATGCCGAGTTCTTTCTCGACCCCGAGCTCGATGGGCAGACCGTGGGTATCCCAACCGGCGCGGCGCTCCACGCGGTAGCCTTTGGAGGTCTTGTACCGGCAAAAAATGTCCTTGATGGTGCGGCCCGGATTAGAACTTCAAACGGAAAAAAGCTGTGAAACCGAAAAGTTTCAAAGTGAGACTCTGCGTCCCATCCTGAAATTCCAGAACGGAATCATTTTGGCACAGTTCAAAAAATACATTGAAAAGTTCAAGCCACAATTCAATGCCTACAACCAGTCGGCGCAGAAGAACTACATCGAAGATGCGATGAAAAAAGATGTGCGCATCAAAAATTCATTGATCGCCTGCACGGTGAGCATGATGACTTTGGAGGAGTACGAATTTTACTGCGCCAACAAAAACGAGTTGAACAAGCGCATCGTGGCCATGGTGATCGAGCGGATCAAGGATCAGGTGGTGATGTTGTATTGACGGCAGTCGCTACAACCTGTCTAAACCCTCCAAGAACTCCTCCGCCTGCTTTATGAGCGCCTCCCGATTTTCAGGTTTTATTTGATTCAAAACCGGATACGAAAACCCTATCTGCAGATTTTTCCGGGATTTTCACTTCATATCCTTAATCATCCTCCAAAAGCCGATTATCGACCGAGCCAAAAATCAGTTTGAATATTCGCGGGAGTAAATGTATTTTTGATATCATGGAATGGCAAGAGTACATCACTTCAGATGAGAAGGTTCTATCAGGCAAGCCCAACATACACGGCACGCGCATTTCGGTATCCCTCATTGTGAACTGCTCGCTGCGGGGTGGTCAGAGGAAATGGTTTTGGAGAGTTACCCCAATTTGACCAAAATACATCTTCAGGCTGACTTCACATACGTGAATAAAATTTAAAATGCGACGTTCCTCAGGCTTATTCTAAAAGCACAACTTGCCCGATCCAGGTACTACAAGTTATCCAACCCTTCCAAATACTCCTCCGCCTGTTTCATCAGCGCCTCCCGATTTTCGGGCTTCATCTTGTTGAGCGTCGGGTACACGAAACCAATCCGCGGATTCTTCTCCAACTTATCGCGATGGCGCTCATAGAAGTTCCAGTAAAGTGAGTTGAAAGGGCAGGCCTTGTCACCGGTTTTTTTGCTTTTGCTGTAGTGGCAGCTTCCGCAATAATCGCTCATCTTGTCGATGTAGTTGGCGCTCGACACGTAGGGCTTTGTGCCCACAATGCCGCCGTCGGCGTATTGGCTCATGCCGCGGGTATTGGTGATTTCCACCCACTCGATGGCATCGATGTACACACCGAGGTACCAGCGGTCCACCTCATCGGGATGCACCCCGGCGAGGAGGGCAAAATTGCCAGTTACCATCAGCCTGTGAATGTGGTGGGCATAGGCGTGATCGAGCGATTGGCCCACTGCCTGCTTCATGCACTCCATCTTCGTATCACCGGTCCAAAACCAGTCGGGCAACTTCCGATCGTGGCCGAAATAGTTCATTTCTGCATATTCGGGCATCTTGGCCCAGTACACCCCGCGCATGTACTCGCGCCAGCCGAGTATTTGGCGGATGAATCCCTCCACAGCGGCAATCGGCGCTTTCTTATCATCGGCCTGCCATGCCTCCTCCACGCGTTTGATCACTTCGAGGGGGCTGAGCATTTTGCTGTTGATCGAAAAACTGACTCGTGAGTGAAACAGCGACCACTCGCCCCGCTTCATGGCATCCTGATAGTCACCGAATTTTTGGAGGCATGCTTCCGCAAAATGTTCGAGCAGGTCAAGCGATTCGGCGCGGCTCACTGGCCAGACGAAATTTTCCGGGTCGATTTTGCCCATCGTTTTCACCCCCATTTTATCAAGCAGGTCCACAATCTCCTGCACATTGCGATGAAAACCTTTCACCTCAGGGAGCTGCACTCCCGCAGGTAGGCTTTTTCGGTTTTGATGGTCAAAGTTCCATTTGCCCTGCACGGGCTCATCACCAGCCATCAGGATGTCGTACTTCTTGCGCATCATCCGATAGAACGACTCCATGAGGTAGGTCTTCTTTCCTTTAAAAAAGTCTCGGAGTTCATGGCGCTCGGAGAGAAAGTGCTCCGTATCGGCGGTGGTACAGGGGGTGCTTTCCTTTTCGGAAAAATCGGACAGCGCGCGGTCAAGGCGGTACTCGTCGGGGAGCTGATAGGCCCAGCTATGATAGGACCCTTTTTCCAGGAGCGTCTCCACATTGCCTGTAATGGATTGGGCATTTTCCTCATCGTCGAGTTTAATGTAGTGGACCGCAATGCCCTTTTCCTCCCTTAGCCATTCTGCAAAATTGCGCATGGCCAGGAAGTAAGCCGTTACTTTTTGAATGTGGTGGGTCACATAGCCCGTTTCTTCGAGGCACTCGCAGATGAGCACGTCAAAAGTTTCGGGGTCGTCGGTCCACCAGGAGTGGTTATGGTTGAGCTGATCGCCAAGTACG
>JAIVHQ010000001.1:0-17302 GCA_020200995.1 Flavobacteriales bacterium | reverse complement strand
AACCTTCCGGCTCGCTATGTTGACCCATGCGCTAAAATTTTAATACGAAACCCCATTCGTCTTTCGCATAACATCTCACCGGCAATGCAATTGTTCGAAAAAAACCACCCCTTTAAACCCATCGAAATACCGTATCTGATGATCCTATGCCATGGATGGCAAGTTATATCTTCATATAAAGTTAGCGACCTCTAAACAACCCTTGACATCCCTAAATCCGCTTTTGCTTAGCATTCCCGGAATGGGCATAATTCAGTTCCCTCATTTATTGTCAAAGCTGAATCGCCCACAAATCACTTAATCACAATTAATTACAACCCGGACTGTTTGCACTATTATCCAAATTTCTACACAGTTTTCCTAATCTTAATGCTGTGTTCATTTGGTTTTTCACCCAATTTTATGACCTTTAGCGTCTTAACCAATTAATTCCAAAGCCATGTTCAGGCTAGCCTCGCTTTTCGTAGCCTTGTTTTGCGTCACAGCACTTTTTTCTCAAAACACGGAATTGGAATGTGATGCGGATTTTTTCGAAAGCAATTCCCCCACGCTGTTCCCCTGCTCCCCGGCGCCGGGCTGCGGGGCCGACGCTGCTTCTTTTGAAGCTTGCTATCCGATCAACAATCCTTTCGGATTTCGAGAAGACATCTACAGCTATTTCGCACCGGAATACATTTTTGAAACACAGGAAGGTTACGCCCAAAGCCTGGGGTCCGTACCCGACCATTGCCCTGTAGCACAAGATCTCGGGGAAGAAGGGACTCCCGACGCCTCGGCGGGGTGTGATTACTTCCCGACTTTGTCCTTTCGCTATTCATGGGACCCGGAACGTTCGGAGTGCAAAAAAAACATGACCGTCGACGCTTACTTTTCGAACAATTACGCAGGAGATACACCCCCGGCTACTCACGATCAGCCAAAGCCCCTGCTTGTTTTACTTCACGGGAGTCAGGGTTCACGGACCTCTTGCGGATTAAAAAAGCGCGCAGTGGCAGCTGCAAGGAGGGGATTCGCTGCGATCGTTGTTGACTACACAACATCGAGCGATGAAAAATGGGGCCCAATAGAAGGGCTATGTTCCTCAGAGCTTCAGAGATTGTTTATGATACAATATTCAATGGTCGATGTCAGGGCAGCCATCAGAAGAACTTTGTTCCTGGCAGATCAGACGGGTGTAGTCGATATTGATCCGACTAAAATTTTTGTTCAGGGCAACAGCGAAGGCGCAGTCACTGCCCTTCATTTGGCTCACTTAAATGCCGATGATTTTATAGATTACGCACAGGGATTAATTCCGGGAATGCACCCTGACTCAATTCCTACAGTCTCATTTACGATTCCGGACCCGGAGGGCAGCGGAGATATCGAGCATACATATGAATTTTTTACCTCCCTGGATCCCGAAAATCCTTGCCCCGGTAGCAACCCGAACCACCCGTGCAACACTTTTATGGATGCGCTCGAAGATGGTCCCTACGACATCAGAGAAAATATTCGAGGTGCCTACTGTTCCGGGGGTGCGGCTACGAGCATGGCAAATTTTCAGGTTCACGATCCCGTGCCGGTTTTATTCTCCCACGGCACATGTGATCGATTGGTACCTTATTCGGCTGCCACCCTCCACGATATGATGCAGTGGCGAGGCCCCGACTGTTCCGACGAGTTCGAAAATTACAACCTCTACGGACCCCGAACCATTTACCGGAAGTTGATGATGCAAACGGCAAGCAGTCCCGAAGCATATTATGTGCTGCTCGAGTTCTGTGAAGGCGGTCACGGGGTAAATTTCGGTAGCCTGCAAACTTCCTCGCCTGCCACTTCGTCTTCTCAGGATATTGAGCTTACAGAATCGCTGCGGATACTGGACTACGAGATGTTTCGTATGTTTTCCATTGTACTGAACAACGGCGAGCGCCACTCAGACAGGTTCAGGTTTTACCTGGATGAAGACCGCAGAAGTCCGAGCGACTGCCAAAAACTTGCCGACCACAACCCTTCCATCGGAGGCAATCCTCTAAATTTTTGCAGCAATGAATCTTGCAACTACGGCTCGCAGCGCCTCGCTTCCTTCAACCCCGATGTAGAGGCAGGTTGCTTTCAACCCGACCGATACAGATACAGGGCGGACTTTTGCTCTGATTGCAGCAGTTTTGACAATGCGCTTGTGAATGACTTCTGTTGCAATCAGGAAGCTAGAACATCGGTTATTCATGGCCCTGTTCCCGAAGATGTAGCCCTCATTGAGGTGTTTGACTTTACGGGTAAACTTTTGATCAAAACCGAAAATAGCCTGGAAGGGTTTCTCAAAAGCGGGCACGGGCTTCCGCGAGGCTTTTATTCCATCCATATCGGCAGGGAGGCCAGGAAGGCGGTTTTTATCGAATAGTTTGACTCCTTTTTTTCAAAAACCAGCCGTGACCTGATGTAAACTTTATGTAGCAGCTACGTGTTCGTTTCTGCATGGTAGAACATCTTTACGGAATCGACTATGGCGCCAAGCTCGCAGGGACTACCGTGGTGGCATGGCTTAGCGGTAGGACATTACAGTTTTCTGCTTCCGCAAAAAAACAAAATGCCGATCGTTTCTTGCTCGATTTTTTTTCTGATCGTCCTCCGGGAAAAATTTTTATCGATGCCCCGCTTAGCCTCCCCAAAGTGTACCGAAGAGGGTCCAATGATTCCCCCCCTGCCAGCAGTTTTGCCACAGAAGAAGATCTTCCCGATTTCCACTACCGTGCATGCGACCGCGCACTCGGGGCCATGTCACCTATGTTTCTCGGTGGGCTCACGGCCAGGGCCATGAAGCTCGCATTTCAACTTAGGCGCGATGGCCATACTGTTCAGGAAACCTACCCGGGAATGCTGGCCCGCCACTTAGAACTGACCACCTATGGCTATAAAGGTGATAAAAGGGAAATAAAACGGTGCCTTAATATCGCGATCAACACATTTGATGTCACTTGCCCTGCAGAGCTCTTGCTCAACTGGCACCATTTCGATGCCTTGCTCGCACTAAGCAGTGCTTTGCGCCACGAACGCCGTGAGGCGACGGTCGTAGGCGATGAAGAAGGATTAATCGTGTTTTAAGAAGCCTTCTGCATCACCCCGTTTCGTTTCAAGGCATCGGTTTCGACGGTGGCGCCGATCTGGTGGAGGAGGTTGAATAATCCGAAATACGTGCGGTTAATGTAAATACCGTGCTCCGAACCGCGAGCGGCATTGCTCTTGCGAAATTGCTTATCGGCCGAAATCTCATCGCCAAGGGCGTAGATCTTGCCAAAAAACTCCTTGTCGCTAAAATCGAAATGCTCCACGGAAAAAGGCTTGCCCAGCAGACCGACCATTTTTGTGAAAACCGATGTGAAATACGCCCGCTCTTTTGGACTGTCGTCGGGGTGGAAAAACTCCAACTCCTCAAGCAAAGGCATAAACCTCTTGGGGTCGTTGGCAATGCCGGGCTCCATCAGTCTGAAATACGTCTGGTAAAATTCTTCGGGCACTACTTTAATGCATCCAAAGTCGATCACTCCGAGCTTTTTGTCGTCGGTGATGATGAAATTGCCGGGATGAGGATCGGCGTGTACAGATTTTAACCTGTGGATCTGATACTCGTAAAAATTCCACAGAGCCTGCCCTATTTTATTGCGCTCAGCTTGCGAAGGATCGGTTTTGATCCACTCGGTGAGGTGCTTTCCCTGGATCCAATCCATGGTGATGATCCGCTCGCTGCTGTATTCGGGATAGTAGGTCGGGAAAACCAGATTTTCCAGATGACCACATGCTTCTGAAGCTTCAACTGATCTGCGCAGTTCAAGCTCGTAATCAGTTTCTTCTATCAGCCGTGCTTCGACTTCTTTCATGTACTTATCGAGGTCTTTGCCTCTAATGTTCATCAGTCGCATCGCGATGGGCTTGGCAAGCTTAAGGTCGCTCGATACGCTGTTAGCCACGCCTGGATACTGTACCTTCACGGCCAGTTTTTTACCGTTCAGTTCGGCCTGATGCACCTGTCCAATGCTCGCCGCATTCACAGCATTTGTGGTAAAAGAATCGAAAACAGCGTCGGGACCTTTGTCAAAATACTTCTTGAAGGTCTTCACCACCAGTGGGTATGAAAGTGGCGGCGCATTGTACTGCGACATCTGAAATTTTTGGCTGTAGGCCTTAGGGAGTACGTTCTCGTCCATGCTCATCATTTGAGCGGCTTTGAGGGCACTTCCCTTGAGCTGACTTAATGCAGAATACACATCCGTGGCATTGGCCTCGTCGAGTGCATCACGGCCTGTATCACCGTCGATGAACCGCTTGGCATAGTACTTCATGTAGTTGCCGCCCATTTTGGCACCCGTCTCCACGAATTTCGCTGCACGCTGCACTTTTGAAACAGGAATTTTATGTTGTTCTTTCATAGCTGATTAATGTCTGTACTTGCGAAGAGTGGCTGCTCTTCATCTTTCGGGAGCGAGCCTACCCGTATCTGTTAGCAGGGCTTGCCGGGGCTCTGTCAACTTTAATTTTTAGTGGTAAATGAAGGTCTCTGAGCCGTGCATATCAAAACTATCGGACTAACGAGACCGCCACCGATTATTTGCTCTGCCAAAGAAATTTAGCAAAATCCACAGCGCTATCCAGGGCCGACTCACCGAGGAGTTGGAAGGTGAGGTTTACGGCTTTTTCAACCGCCGCATCCGACTGCTCAAAGTCCTTACTCACATCTTTGATCCAGTATCCAACTACGAAGACCAGCTGCACCCAAAAGGCCTTGTCGTACTGCTCCGACAGTTTGGGACGATCCTTGATCTCACCTTTTTCGATGCCTTCCTCCACCACCACGCGGGCAAAATCCGTGTAGGCCTTTTTGTAATCTTTCAAAGTCTTGGGAGTCGAGGTTTGCATTTTCATGTCGGGCCACCTCATCGCCACAAAGCTTCTGCGGTCCTTCAACACTTCCAAATGGGTATAGTAGAAGGCGAGCAGCTTCTCTCGCGCCGAAAACTTAGCAAACTGCTCATCGGCGTGGAGGGTATCGAGGGTTTTGGTCAACATGGTCTCCCATACTGATATCTCCAGCGCCTCGAATGAGCTGTAGAACTTATAAAACTCCCCTTCAGCAAAGCCATTTTCATCGGCAAATGCAAAAACGGAGGCCGGGGCCTTACCGTGGGTGAGAAGAAATTTGATGTAGGCATCGGCCATAGATTCGGCCGACTGCTTTTTAGCTTTCGTGTTTGTCGTCTTTGCTGCCATGATTACTGAGCGGTATTAAGTTTTTTTCGTTCGAGGCCCTGAATGAAATTGAGGCATCGCCTGTTGAATTCTGCAGGGCTCTCGATGTTGCATACGTGGCCGCACTTTTCTATGGTTTCCAAAAATACGTTCCCGTAGCGCTCCACGTATTCACGGGCGGGTTTGAGAAAAACGTGATCTTCGGCTCCCATCACTACTAGGCACGGCGCCATAATTCGATGATTAAACATCTCCTTTAGGGTAGTGTTCAATTTTTTAAGGAGGCTCAGCCATTTTTTAACTTCTTTTTTTCGAAGCTTCTGAGATTCTCGAATGAACACACGGCGCGAGGCCACATGGTTATTTTTGGGAAGAAGGATGAGCGCGAAAATGCGGTAAAGGGTCTGAAACGGCAATATGCCCGTAAGCACTCGCGCCGAAGCCACAAGCACTTTGAGTTTTTTGCTCATTTTGAAAATTCCTCCTGCCAGCACGATGGATGAAACCCTGCGGGGCGCCATCTGCTCCAGGTGGCGAATGATGAGGCTGCCCATGGAAACCCCTACAAAATGGGCCTCTCGAATGTCGAGCGAATCCATCACGTGGAGCACGTCCGAAGCTACGACGTCGAATCCAAATCCCGCAAAATTTTCTGCGAGATCCTTTGACTCGCCGTGATCCCGTAGATCAACCAGAAGCAAATTGAACTTGCCCTTGAAAAAAGAAACCTGCTTTTTCCAGGTACGCGTACTCCCTCCAGCTCCATGGATGAACACCATCCACGGAGCATCTGCTTCAATTCTGTGAAGCTCAAAATACAGCAATTCTTCGGGTATGATTGTGTTCAACGCTTTGTAATTTTATTTCCTGTGATGTGTCTCTGGGCAGCCGACTTAAACCGGCCGTCGTCTACAGCTGATTTTGCTTTGTGCTTGGTAGGGCGGTCAGTAACGCGCTTTCGCCACATTCTAAAACTGCTTGCTTTCATCTCGCGTCTCATCAATGCGATGACATGTTTTTCGGCCAGGCCAAACTGCATTTCGATGGCTTCGAAAGGGGTGCGGTCCTCCCAGGCCATTTCAATGATTCGGTCTGTTTCTCTTTCTGTCAGGTTTTTGACGATCTTTTTCGACTTTTCCATCACTTTATGTAACAGTCAGCGCCCCGACAAGTTTACGCTGTTTGAAGTTCTCCAACACCGTTATGACGATCAACAGCATAAGCATGTTGTAACCAACGTCATCCAGTGGAATGGTCAGGATGCGGAGGCCCATGTTTTCGGCATTGTTGTACCACACCACAGGGTCGCCCGTGAAGAGGCCCGTCAGCGCGCCGTTGATCAGCAAAAAAGGAATTTGAATGATGATAAAGGCCAAATAAAACTGCCCGAGAAATTCACTTTTGTTGATCAATAGGTGCCAGATGAGAAAGAGACAGAGCAGAGAGAAGGTCGTGAATGTGTAAAGCCTGTCAACGTAAACCACCGAGAGCACAAAACTGATGAGGATGAGCACAGCCGTGATTTTATTTTGAATCGACTTAAGCGGTGCATGCGGCACAAAATAATTGAGTACTTCGTAGATGAACGCACAGGCATAAGGGACCACAAAAAAGAACATCCATTCCTCTAAGGGAAGATTGGCAATGTATATTCCGCTGATGTACTTTTCATTAAATCCCCAGACCATTTTGGAGGTAAACCACACATCCCAAGGGATAAAGAGCAGGCACATCACGGCCGTACCCAAAAATACTCCCGGCCAAAATCTCACAAAGCGCACACGATACTCAAAGCTCCGCGCAAGCGGGTAGCCCAAAGAGACAAGCATGAGAATGAGGTAATAGTATTTTTCCAACGTTTAGCTAATTCGGATCTGTCATTGATGTCAGACGGCTGGTCGAGAAAGCTGGTTAGCAAGGCGCGCGCGATGTCGAAAAACCTGTCTGCGGCAGGCAGACAAGAAGTCTCACTGCTGCGGGATGACTGTTTTCAAAACGAGTGAAATGCCGATCGCAGATCAAGCCACAGGCATCGCCTGAGGCATGATAACGGGTTTTCCGGATAGCCACTACTTGACGGCCGCCTTTGCTTTCATAGAGCGGCTCGCCTCACGAAAGTACTTAAAAGGTACCAACAACATGCCGAAACATTCGCCATCTTCTTTTCCTAAGTGCTTATGATGTACTTTATGTGCTTTGCGAATGGCGCGGAGATACACGTTGTCCGAACGATCGAACCAGGAAAAGCGGCGGTGAATAAAAACGTCGTGTATCAAAAAATAGCTCAGACCATAAAGGGCGATTCCAAGCCCAACAAATACGCGCCAATCGTTGCCTGCCATCATTCCATACTGAATGAAGAGCCATGAAGGAACAGCGAAAATCAAAAAGAAAACGTCGTTCTTTTCAAAAAACCCAGGCTGAGGACGGTGGTGGTCACTGTGGAAATACCAGCCTAGTCCGTGCATCACATATTTGTGAGTAAACCACGCCATAAATTCCATGAAGAAAAAAACGGCAACGGTAATAAATGCATTTATTAGAATCATCTCGCAATTTGGGCTACATCGGCCATGTCATTAAAGTCGGGAATGTCCGACACATAATCGTAATCAAATTTATTCAAAATCTCGTTCTTGTGAAATACAAATGCTCCGGGCATTTGAAAAGGATCTCCGGCAGGCTTACCGATGAGGTGGCCTTTAACAATGCCCGCCACAAAAGCGCGGTACCAATTCCGAACGCCGAAGAAAGATTTGAAAGTTGCTTTGCCCAGGCCGAATTTACGGTAGAGAAATTGGTGGGGGTCTGCAATATGCCGTACACCTTCAAGGTCGTAGACTTTAAATATCTCATTTGCCACATCTGATGAAACCATGTGAACAATGACCAATTCGAGTCCCTTGGCCTCAATTTGGTACTTTTTTTCTGCGAGTTCCTGCATGGTTTCCCTACAAAAAGTGCAGCCAAAGTGCCTCAAAAAAACGAGCATCAACTTTCGATCCTCTGCCAACTGCTCAAATGATTCTCCCCTGTTAGTCTTTACTTCCATGTTTTTATACAATGTACTTTTGGCAGTTGCCGTGTAAATAAACAACACATGTTTGCCTTTGTTTATTTACCGTGAATACCAATCAAAGCAAAAAGCTTAAATTTTGGTTTGCCATTTGGCTGGCATTTATGGTCGTTTTGATAATCGCCACCCAGCCCGACAACCGTCCTGACAAACTGGACAACATTGGCTTTGCCACCACCGAATCGGCTGAGTTGTACTTTCGCAATGTGCGTGCGTACCACTACCTGCATAAGCCCGAAGGTGGTGATATGTTTGATGTCTATCGGCTTAAAGCCCTTTTCGACGAGGCCGAGCCACCGCTACTGCCTTTCACTGTTTACAATAATTGGCGCCTGAATGAAGCCTTCGTCAGGCTCGACACGGCTTATCTCGACTCTCGCTATACGGCAGCTGTGCTTGATTCAGCAGGTGTTGTTCGCAGGGAAGTGCCCCTTCCGGAAATTTTTAATGAGTCGCAGTATCTCTTTGCCGTGGAGATGTACCGCGCCCTGCGCGACGAAAAGGATGTGGGCCTCTACGCCGCCCCTAATGATACCACATGGATTAGAGGCGAACAGCGCAAAGCGCTGAAGCGCACCCTGACGGATTATTTTAAGCTTACGGGAAGTTTATAACTTCCACCTGTCGGGCACCATCACGGGACGGGCATAGGGCGTATTCTCAATCTCTGTGAGTTTTTTCTCATCCTTGCTGAGCAGCCAAGGCGTGTGCACCATCTCGGGACGAATGTGACTGAGTTCGGGAAGCCAGTGCTTCACATACTCTCCTTTAGAATCGTATCGCTTGGCCTGGGTGAGGATGTTGAAGTAGCGGTCGTCACGCGGATCGTTGCCCACCCCTGCCACATAAGCCCAGTTGGCCCAGTTGCTCGCCACATCGTAATCGATGAGCTGCTGCTCAAACCACGCGGCGCCAATGCGCCAATCCTGCTGTAGGTCTTTCACGAAAAAGGAGGCAACATTCTGCCGTCCGCGGTTGCTCATAAAGCCCGTTTCGCGAAGTTCGATCATGTTGGCATCGACGAATGGGATGCCCGTTTTACCCGCCTTCCACGCTTCGATTCGCGCATCATCGCGCCAAATATGCGGCCGCTCATCGCGGATGCCGCCGGGGTAAAACAGCTTATCGCCAAACCTGGCTGCCACGAAGCGAAAATAGTCGCGCCACCTCAGCTCAAAAACCAGCCAGTAAGTGGATTGGTTCTTTTTCACTTCGCGCTCAAAAGTTTCTACTTCGTAAAATATGGATCGCGGAGAGATGCATCCGTGCGCCAGCCAAGCACTGAATTTCGAAGAGTAATCCAATCCCAGCAGGCCGTTGCGGGTGTGCTTGTACTCGGCGAGCTTTTGAGTCTCCCCGAAGTAATGATTAAGCCGCTTCCACGCCTCGCTCTCCCCTCCCTTAAAGGCAATCGCGGCGCGGGGGTCTATAGGCTCCGTTCCTAAACCGAGGTCGCTGAGGGAGGGCAGCTCCCCGAGCTCTCGGTTGCCCTCGGGCAGGTGCACCGATTCAGGCGCCGGGAAAAGGGCCCGCACTTCCGATTGCTTTTCCGCTTTTTTGCGAAAAGCGGTAAACACATCGGGCAGCTCGGTGTGGGGAAACGGAAGGTCATTGATGTGGGTAAGGGTGGTGCCCCAGTAAAATTTCACCTCGGCGCGGCCATCAAGCGCTTTTTTCACCGCTTCCTCTTCGTCGCGCTCCTCACGCGTTGCTTCTTTGTGGGCGTACACCGCTTCGGCTCCGTATTCCGCGCAAAGCTCGGGCAGCACATCAGCGGGGGCGCCCCGCACCACGAGGAGTCCGCCACCTTGCTTTGCGAGGTTTTTGTGCAGGTCATCCAACGATTCCAGGATGAACTGCATGCGCTTCGCCCCCATCTTTTGGATCCCCAACCACGACTCTTTGAGGTGATTCTCATCAATGCAATACACGGGCAGTACCCGATCGAAATTTTCCGTTGCGCGGTACAGGGCCTCGTGGTCTGCCGTGCGGAGGTCGTTTCTGAACCATACCAATGCTGTCTTCATCTGCTTTGTTTTATGTGTTTTTAGCTGCCGACTTGCCTTCACTTCGGCAACGCTTGCTGCAGTACTTTACCGATTCCCAGTCGCGTTCCCACTTCTTGCGCCAGGCGAAAGGCCGGCCGCACGATAGGCAAATTTTTTCCGGGAGGTGTTGTTTCTTGACGTCACGCATTTCTCCTTCCCGGCAGGGTGTGTTTTTTCAAAATTCTCTTGGATTCCCCTCTGGCAGTTTTGGACTTTCGTAGGCCCCACAGCTTATCGGAAGCAGCTTTTCG
Organism: Flavobacteriales bacterium; assembly: GCA_020200995.1. Classification (GTDB taxonomy): domain Bacteria; phylum Bacteroidota; class Bacteroidia; order Flavobacteriales_D; family Cryomorphaceae; genus T3Sed10-241. Next base: position 6,701 of record JAIVHQ010000001.1, on the reverse strand, counting down.
TGCCCGCTCGGGATCCACTATGGGCAGCGGGTAGTCGCGGCCCGGCTCAAAACCGAATTCTTCCCGCTCAAAGGCATTGATCTTCCACGGCTCGTGGATGAGTGCGGCCGGGAGTGCGGAGAGTTCGGGCACCCACTTTCGTATAAAATCGCCTTCCGGGTCGTGGTCGAGCGACTGCTTTACGGGGTTGTAAATGCGGATGGTGTTGATGCCCGTCAGGCCCGCCTGCATCTGCACCTGCGGGTAGTGAATGCCGGGCTCAAAATCCAAAAAGATACGCGAAAGGTGCACGGACACCAACTTCCACGGCTGCCACAGCAGGTGCAATGCAAAGCTGACCAGCATGGCCCGCATGCGAAAATTGATGTAGCCGGTCTCACGGAGGCAGCGCATGCAGGCATCCACCATGGGGAAGCCCGTGCGCCCTGTCATCCAAGCCCCCAGGAGGCGCGCATTCAGCGGAAATTCAAGCTGTGCGTAAGCCTTGTTGAACGCTTCGTATTCGATGCGCTCTTCCATCTCAAACTTTTGGATGAAGTGGTCGCGCCACCTAAACCGGGTCAGCACTCCCTGCAGCCCGCCGGCGTTGCCGCGTCCCCGCTTTTTCGCTTCCGCAAAAGCGGTGATCGCCGTTCGTGTACTCATCAGCCCCCAAGCCAGGTAGGGCGAGAGGCGGCTGCATGAAGTGCGCGAAAGGGCGGGCTTTGATATGCCCTTTCGGTACATTTCGGAACGCTCGGCTACAAAACTGTCGAGGTATTTGGCTGCGTCGCGCGCACGTCCTTTTTGACGCAATGGATGGGCGGGGGTCCATTCGCGCATCGGCAATCCGGGATCGATCACTGACGTCCGAAGCAAAGATTTTTCCGAAAGGAGACCCCGCTCCGGTTCGCATGTAAACGAGGCCATGGTGGTGTACCACTGCTTTCGCCAGTCGGTTCGGTTGGCAGCGCCACGCACAACCCCGCCGCTTTGGTATTCGCGCCAGGCAATGCCCGATTCACGAAAAAACTGCTGCAACCCGAGGTCGCGCTTGTATGTGAGTCCCACTCCTGTCTCCTCATGGCTGTATACCGCCCCGACAGCATATTCCCCGATCAACTTCACGAAAACCTCCTGCGCCGATCCGAAGGCAATGCGAATGCCGAAGCCTATTGCCTCGGCTTTTTCCGAAAGGTCTCGGACGGCTTGCCAGACAAATTGCCAATGCATGGAGCTATAGTTGGGGTGCGTGATGAGCTCCGGCTCAAAAATGTAGAGCAGTAAAACTTTTTCGCCACCGTCGAGCGCCCTCATGAGCGGCTCATGGTCGTCAAATCGCAGGTCGCGCTTGAGCCAAACGATGCGTGTTTCAATATTTCCGGAAGGAATCACAGGCCATAAAACAGCAATGAAGTGGCATTGTTCCATAAAAAAACCGCCGCTCCTTGCGGAACGGCGGCTTGAGATATTCAAGGTTTAATGCTTATCGCACCACCTGTACTTTTGTTACCACCTGGCTGTCGCCAACGGTGATATTCATCAGGTAAAATCCTGTGGGCAATCCTGATACGTCGATGTACTCACGGTTCAAACCGCTGCTGCGGTTGCCGAGGTCGATCGATTTCACATTCTGTCCTACGAGATTTACAAGGTCGATGCTCACCCTTTCGCTGTTCACCAGATTTACATCTACGGTGAATTGCTGGTTGGTCGGGTTTGGGAAGATATTGAGGCTTCCCAATGAAGCGATGTGATCTACGCTGAGGGTCGTTGGGACGAGCACCTCATTAATCACGTGTACCACTCCGTTGCTCGCTTCGAGGTCAGGACCGGTTACGGTTGCGGTCACATTCGCATTTCCGACAGTCACTACAGCACCTACACCAAAAGTGACTTCTTCACCATTCACGGTGGCTGCGGTCAACCCGTCAGTCAGATCTCCCGAGAATACTGCCCCGGGCACTACATGGTAAGTCAACACTTGAGTCAATAGACCTTCAGGGTCGGCAGTCAACGCGTCCAAAGTCGCTTGATCTACGTTTCCAAAAGCTTCATCGGTCGGAGCAAATACAGTGAAGGGACCTTCACCTGACAACACGCCATCCAATCCGGCCAAAATCACCAGATCTTCCAAAATGGTATGATCAGGGCTGTTTACGATGATATCCACTACGGTTCCGAGTTCCACTACTTCTCCTGTGCAGGTTAATGAAGGGCTTCCGTTGTCTACATTAGAGTTATCTGAGGTAGTGCCACAAGTGCCTACTTCCTGGATGATGATTCCGATGTCGTCCGAAGATCCTGCGGTCCAGGTAATGTCACAGCCATCAACACTTGCAATAACTGCACCTGTCGCCAAATTTTGAACAATTAAGGTAGCATCCCAAGATCCTGCACCGAAGCCGTCGCAAATTGAAAAAGTGTATTCTGTACCTTCCACGATATTGGGAACCGGATAAATTTCTCCTGCCCAAACTCCGAATGCAGTGAACTCAATCACCTCGCATACGCCGTTCTCGTCAGGTGCGGGAGCTCCACCGGCGTTAACGAAATTATTAACCGCGCTTAGGCCTTGTGTGCAAAGTGTTGGAAGCAGCACTGCATCGATTACGTGAACCACTCCGTTGTCCGCTTCGATGTCGGGACCTGTGACTTCCGCATCATTAATAAGCACATTGCCGCCCGTAATAGTAACTAAAACGGTTTCGCCTTGAGCAGTATTAATTTCCATTCCATCTGAAAGGTCGGTAGATAAGGCAGTTCCACCTACCACGTGATAGAGTAAAGTATTGGTAAGACCGCCATTGGGATCGTCCAACAAATCACCGACTGCTCCTCCGAGGAGAGCGAAGGCTGCATCTGTAGGAGCAAAAACGGTAAAATTAGCTTCGGGGTTATTCAGAACTCCATCCAATTCGGCAGCTTCGATGGCGGCCTCCAGGGTGGTGTGGTCTTCACTGGCCTGAATAATTTCCCAAATTGTTTGGGCTTGAACAGCAGAGAACGTAAAGACGGTCACTGCCAAAGAGAGTAACATTTTTTTCATTTTGAGTAATTTAAAAGGTGAGAAAAAAAAATTGGTTTAAGGTTGGCCACATAGGAATGACCAACACACACTCTTTGAACAGGACGATTTTCGGTTTGTTTGTGAAAAAATGATAATTGGTTGTCCCCCAAAACAGTGATCATGGCATTGCTAAGGCACCTGTTCGGGTGCCTTTCCCTGAGTTTTCACCGCCAACGACAAAGGATTGTAGCGTCTTAATCAGTTGCTTTTTAGAAATCAAAGCGAACTATGTTAAAAACTAAAGACTCTTGGATTCCAAAACAGAAGGATACTCCTCAAATTTCGGGTATTGCCTCGATCAGGGTTCTGGTGTATGGAGACGCGGGGCTTTTGTAAAGTGTCTCGGCTTCGGCAAACTCTTCGATCTTCCCCTTTCGCATCACCGCTATTCTGTCAGACATGTACTTGACTACAGACAAATCATGCGAAATGAAGAGGTAAGTGAGTCCGAGATCGGCCTTAAGTTCATTGAGCAAATTGAGCACCTGCGCCTGCACCGACACGTCGAGGGCAGAAACAGATTCGTCGCAGACCAAAAAATCGGGTTCAGTGACCAGGGCGCGAGCGATGCAGATGCGCTGCCGCTGACCGCCCGAGAATTCATGCGGGTATTTGTTTTTTGCCGAAGCGGGGAGCCCCACCCGATCCAGAAGTGCGGCGATGCGGGCTGCACGTGAAGCCTTTTTACCTCCGGCAGCCATATCTTTTCCCACAAGGCCGTGCACCACCATGGGCTCAGTAAGCGCTGCTTCTACTGTCATGCGCGGGTTTAACGATCCGTACGGGTCCTGAAAGATTAGTTGGATTCTCCTTCGCAATGGCCGCATTTCGCGAGGGCTCAATCCCTCTATGGACCGGCCTTCGTATGAAATGCTGCCGGAATGAATGGGTTGCAACCTCAGCAAGGCCCTGCCCAAAGTACTCTTTCCACAACCTGATTCGCCCACAAGCCCCATGGTCTCACCTTTGCGAATTTGGAGCGACACCCCATCCACTGCTTTTAAAAAAGCCGTGGGTTTTCCCCAAAAGTTTTTTTCAGTCGGGTACCACACATTTATATCGCGGGCGTCGACGAGAACGGCAGCATCGGCCGAGGTCATTTTCTTGCGGTCGGTTTCGACCCTCGGTGGTGGAGTGGTTCCGTCGGCGTGGCGCATGTAATCGGCCACGGTGGGCAGCACCTCGGGATTTTTGTCGAGCCGTGGCCGGCAGTCGATCAGGGCTCGGGTATACGCCTCTGCCGGGTTTTTAAAAATTTCATTCACAGACCCGTACTCCACCGCCTTGCCGCGGTACATCACGAGCACATCCTGCGCCGTTTCGGCCACAACGCCCAGGTCGTGGGTAATAAAGATCATGCCGGTACGGTTGCGCTCACACAGTCTTTTCAGTAGTGCGAGGATATGTTTTTGAACGGTGACATCAAGGGCCGTGGTGGGTTCATCAGCGATGAGGAGATCGGGATTGCACGACAGTGCCATGGCAATCATCACACGCTGCTTCTGACCTCCCGAGAGCTGGTGTGGATAACTGTTAAAAATGGCTTCCGGACGTGGAAGTTCCACATCTTCGAAAAGGGCTGTGGTGCGATCAAAGGCCTCGCGCCTCCCGCATTTCTCATGAAGCCGGAGCGATTCGGCCACCTGCTCCCCACAAGTGTGGAGCGGATTGAGCGAAGACATGGGCTCCTGAAAGACCATGGCAATTCGCTTTCCGCGAAACTTTCGCATGGCATCGGGTCCGCAGAAGAGCAAATCCACAGGCGGCTTCGAATCCGGTGAAAAAAGTGCCCGACCCGACAAGAGCTTTGCAGTTTTCGGGAGCAGCCCCATCAGGGCGAGGGAGGTGAGACTCTTCCCCGACCCCGATTCCCCCACGATGCCAAGGGTGCGGCCGCGGCTCACCGTGAGGCTCAGCCCTTCTACAGCAGGCGGCGCATCGCCGAATGCAATGCTGAGATTTTCGAGCGAGAGCAGTGGCTGTTCAGATTTCATCATCGAGGGGCTCCAAAAAATTCAGACTCACGAAAGGGGTTCCGACTTCAGTGGATTCATCGCTGAGGGTGATTTCCACAACGTTGTTTGAAGGGCTGAAAGAAGTGAAACGCAGCGCTGTTCCCGGCTGCTTTGGCTCGCCATACTGCGCAGTGAGAAATTCCTTGAGTTGGTCGTGCAAAACCTTTGCCCCCGAGCGGCTCTCCGGGCGAAGGTCAAATTGAAATTCGAACAGACCGAACTCATCGAAATTGTAAAACACCGTAATGCTGACGGAGCTTTCATCAAAATCAAGTTGCCCCGTATACACCAGTAAGGAATCGGAATCCTCGTTGAGGGTAAAGGTTTCTCTCACGCGAACCTCTTCAGGGCTGTCACCCGGCTGCGACCCCCTGATTCCCGCGGCATCGCCGGGATTGAGCAGGTTTTGAGAAAAAGGCAGCTTTTCATCTTCTGATTCTACAGGGGGTTGCCCGCATCCAACGAGCCAGAGCGCTGCAAGCAATACCGGGAAGGCCATATTAAACCACTTCCACATCATCTTCCGGAATCACCGGCATGTTTTTCATTTTTCGGTAGAGGTTGGCCACGGTCACCGTGTCTTTTTCGCAGTAAATGCGGATGCGCTCAAGGTCGTTCTCCTCGTAGTAGACCCGTGCTACATCACCACCCGAAATGTCGTCTTTGGGCGTAGGAATGCCAAATAGTCCTGCGAGCAGGCTCAGTGAACTGAAGTGCTTATAGTCGCCGAATTTCCACATTTCCATGGTATCGAGGTGGCTCACCTCCCATGGCTTTTTACCCGGAGTATTGATGACAGAAGGCAGGGGAAGGCCGTTTACCAGCATGCGGCGAGCCACATAGGGTGCATCAAACTCTTTGAGGTTGTGGCCGCAGAGGTATTTATTCGGCTTGCTGTAATAAGTGTCCAGTACTTTACCAAAAGTCCTGAGCACCTCGACCTCATCATCGCCGTAAAAGGATTTCACCCGCATTTTCTCGTGGCCGTTGTCGCGGTAAATCACCGCTGTGCTGATGCAAATCACTTTGCCGAATTCGGCGTAAATTCCCGCTCGCTCGTAAATTTCCTCGGCCGTTTTTTCTTCCCGCTCCTGCAGAAACCGCGTTTTGTCAGACCAGAGTTTTTGCCACATGGGCTCCATCTCGGCAAAGCGATACATTCCCGGCACCGTTTCGATGTCGAGAAAGAGGATGTTGCCAATGTCAATTTGGTCGTGCATAACCCGTTTTGAGATTCTGAGATTCTGAGATTCTAAAGTAGCAATAATTCGGCAAGGGGCTAAGGACGCCATGCGATTGTTTTCATCAGATCCGATCAACGAAACCGTCAACTGAGGCTTTACCTGTGGTCGTGTTGAAGATTGCTTCCGCAAAGGTGGCGAAAAAACAAAGTAGATCACAGGAATAGAAAAAGCATTTGCCGCCAAAGGTGCAACCTGACTTCGATTATTCTTCAGGATACCGATGGTCCCGCTACAAGCAGCTCAAGCCTAAAAAGAGTAAGCAAACGAAATAAGCCGATGATTGGTTTGTCCTCGAAAAGTTATCAATTTGCCCCGATGTTTGTGTGGACTCGTCCATAAAATCCGTTGTACTTTTACAGCCATGGACTACGATTTTGAAATGCGGTGGAAAAG
>JAIVHQ010000064.1:5950-9336 GCA_020200995.1 Flavobacteriales bacterium | reverse complement strand
GTCACATTGTCGTCGTCGAAGCAGCGCAGCACGTGGATGATGGCATCGGTTTCGCGAATGTTTCCGAGAAATTTATTGCCGAGCCCCTCCCCTTTGCTGGCGCCCTTCACGAGGCCCGCAATGTCGACGATCTCAATGGTGGTGGGCACGATGCGCTCGGGATTTACCAGCCCGGCCAGTTTGTTCAGTCGCTCATCGGGCACAGTGATGGTGCCCACATTCGGCTCAATGGTACAAAAGGGGAAGTTGGCCGATTGCGCTTTCGCATTCGACAAACAGTTGAACAGGGTGGACTTACCTACATTCGGGAGTCCTACAATTCCGCATTTTAGAGCCATTGGGTCGATTTTGGGCGCAAAAGTAAGGGTTTTTGCGTTGGTAAAAGGGTTTGGATTTGATTAGGCTGCCTTCCGGCAAAAAACGTACCGCCCGCAGTTGCGCATTTTGCGAAAAGCTTACTTCACCGTCGGCTTCACCTCATACAAATACTGCCAGTACTTTCCCGTGATCAGCAGGTTGCCGTTCAGCGGATTCACAGCGATGCCGTTCAGCACGTCCATGCCGGTGGTCATATCGGCGCGCTTCAGCACGTCGCGGGCGTTGTAGCGGTGTAGCACGCGGCCTGTCGTGGCGTCGATGGCCACCATTTCGAAAGAGGTGTAGAGGTTGGCGTAAATGATCCCTTCGCGGTATTCGAGTTCGTTGAGTCTGTTCACATTGCCGCGGTGGTCAAACACGCGGATGCGCCGCTCCTCTTCGAGCGTTTCGGGATCGATGAAGTGCAGGTAAGCCGAACCGTCCGAGGCAATCAGCGAAGTATCGTTGTGGGTCAGGCCCCAACCCTCGCCCGTGTATGTGTTGTAGGTGAATTCGTCGATCTTCTCAAAATCGCCGAGGTTGTAAACGAACCCGCGGCCGTTCTTGTAGGTGAGCTGATAGAGCTTGTCGCGAAATACGGTGATGCCTTCGCCGAAAACATCGCTCTTGTTCGCCTTTTCCATTTCTACATTCCCGGTGGTGAGATCGATTTTTCGAATGCGCGACTCGCCGAGGTTGCCCGTACCTTCGTAAAGAAAACCATTGTGAAAAAGCAGGCCCTGCGTGAAGGATGACTTGTCGTGCGGATACTTGCGTACGGTCTCAAAATTCCACTGCTGCGGCTCAGACTCCGCCGTTACCGTAAAATTCTGGTAGCGCATGCTTTTCTGTCCGTCGTTAAATTCGGCGTCGACGCGGAGCTTTACCTCGCCCCCGCCCGTCAATGCAGTGGGCAGCGCGAATGAAGCCTTTTCGGTGAGGTCCACACTGTCGTCCGAAACGGCGAGGAAACTGCCCCGTTCATCGGCCAGTGAGATTCTGACCTTGGCAAAGGTCAGGTCGCCGTCTTCGGGAACTACCGCCAGCATGATGGTATCGCCGTACACGAGGCGATCCGAATTCTTGTCGAGTTTCAGCGGCGGCTGCTTTGTGCCGAGCGAGGGGCGGTCTATGCTGCGCCGCGGACCTTCGTCTTCGCAGGCACTGCAAATGAGGATCAAAGCTGCTGCGGCAGCCGTCAATTTTCTGTTAAGCATATCCCAATTCGTTGAATGCGGGGCCGATATTATTGGTGAGATCGCCCGCTGTGAGTGCTTCCACCGAACTGGTTTTCAACACCTCATCGCCCGCCTTTCCGTGTATGTACATTCCGAGCACGGCTGCCTCGAAGGGGCCGTAGCCCGATGCCAACAGCCCGGTGATGATTCCCGTGAGCACATCGCCCGTTCCGCCCGTGGCCATGCCGGGGTTGCCCGTCGCGTTGATCACAATCCTTCCGCTCGGCGTGCTCAGGCTGCTGCACGCGCCTTTCAGCACAATGTAGATGCCGTGCTTCACACTGAGTTCGCGCTGTTTTTCCATGCCTTCACGGTGCGAAGTCTTCTCCCCGATCAGCCGTGCAAATTCGCCCGGGTGGGGCGTCAGGATGCTGCCTTTCGGCAAAAAAGCGAGCCACGTTTTGTTTTCTGCGATGATGTTGAGCGCGTCAGCATCCAGGACGAGGGGCACCTTTGATTCCTGAATGAGGAGCTTGAGCGCGCGGGCCGTTTCGTCGGCGGTGCCGAGTCCGGGGCCTATTCCCACGGCGCTGTATGGCGCGAGGGTCGGCACTTCCGTAAAATTGTTTTCAGCCGGGTCTTCGCTGATCATCACCTCCGGCATGCGAATGCCCGCAGCGAGTCGGCCGCCGGCTGCGAGGTGGACGGTTACCAGTCCCGCTCCGCTTTTGAGACAGGCCTGAGCCGCGAGCACGGCAGCGCCCCATTTGCCCGTGCTACCTCCGATTACGAGGGCGTGGCCGTAGCTGCCCTTGTGTGAAAACCGGGTGCGGGGGCGCCTCACTTCCCGGGCTTCCCTTTCGGTAAAAAGGTGGAAATCAGCGTCGGTTTTTTCCAAAAAGTTGGCGTGCAAGCCAATGTCGAGGATGTGCACCTCGCCGATGCGGTCGTCGTATTCGGCCAGGAAAAAAGCCAATTTCGGGGTTTGAAATGTCAGGATGTGCCGCGCGGCAATGGCCGGGGCTTTGGCAGCTTCTGCGCTGCCGTCGGCGAAAACGCCACTCGGCAGGTCGATGGAGATCACTGCCGCTGCGGAGGCGTTCTCCGCTTCGATCACATCGGCGGCGAGGCCCTCGGCCGGGCGGTTGAGGCCGCTTCCGAACAGGGCATCGATAATCACACCGCCCGCGTTCAAATCGGGCAGGTCAGCTTTCTTCTTCACCTTGATCACCTTCTTTCGCGCAGCCGCTCCGAGCTTTTCAAAGTTGGTGTCAAAATCGTCTGAGGTTTTGTCTGAGAGGTGCACGGTAATCACTTCTACAGTGTACCCGCTCTTCATCAGCATCCGGGCAATGGCCAGGCCATCACCGCCGTTGTTGCCGGTGCCGCATATCACGCTGAATATCCATTCGCGTTCTTCGATGTGTTTCGGAAAAAGCTTAGGCGCCCTTTCGTAAATCCAGTCAAAACAGGCGGAAGCTGCCCTTTCCATCAGGTCGATCGATTTGATCGGTTCGTGCTTGATGGTATAGGCGTCGGCTTCGCGAATTTGATCCGTTGAGAAAATTTTCAAACGTAGGGGCTTAAGGGGTTGGTTAAAACATCAAAAGTAGAAAAACATAAAGAGTGCCCCGCCCGAATTGTCGTTGTCCATGCGAAACACATTGGATCCGCCCTCGTCGGTGATGGTGGTGACAAACTGCTCCGAGCCTCCGCCTGTGGGCGTCGTCCACTGCTCAGAGATGATGGTGGAATTGCCCGTAGCGCTGAACATGGCGCTGAACCCGTATTCAAACCCGATCGACCATTTTGGAAAGAGAAAAACCTCGACCCCTACGAAAGCCCGTGCAC
>JAIVHQ010000064.1:0-5913 GCA_020200995.1 Flavobacteriales bacterium | reverse complement strand
GCACCAATGCGAAAGGTATTGCCCTTTTGGAATTCGGTAATGAAACCGCCGACTTCGGTAAGGGTCGTTTCCTCGCGGGGATCGTCCTGAAATTGAATGTCCCACTCAAAGCGGTCGGGATTCGTGTTTTGCGGGGTGATGCTGTTCCCGTAATCAAAAACATGCCTTTCCACTCCAAGCCCGATGATGCCTTCGGCGCCGTAGTAGCCTTGAACACGGGTATTGCCCTTCCGTTTTTCCACCCCGAACGAGCCGAAGGCATTGACAAAAGTGCGATTGTAAGTGTCCTCCACCGTGGTATTGGTGGGATCCTGACTAAACTCCGGACTGAAAGTGCGGCGGCTGTCGGCGAGCACCCCGAGGCGCAACCCGGCGCGGTATGCAAAGTCGTCAGCGACGAATTTTTTGCCGACCACGGCAAAGTTGTTGTTGGTAAATGCAGCTGATGGCGAGGGATTAAAACTCTCGGAAAAGATATTGCCGAAGTATTCCAACATGGGCGCGGCATCCACTCCGATGGCCCAATCGCCTTTTCGGGGCAGGTAGTACTCCCCTTTTTTGGATACGGGCTGGGCGGCGGCAAGGGTTGCGCAGCAAATAACGACGGCTGTAAACAGGATATTTCGCATGTGGTTATGTAATTACGGTTGCAAACTTAAACTACTTTGGGCGGAATTTATTTCGAAAGGGGTTTTTTAACCCGCCGATTCCTTATCCGGCAGCATCGGCACAAACTTAAACACCCCGTGGGCGGTTTCCTCATAATCGTCCTCGCCGAGCTTCACAATCCGCCGCATTTCCTGCGACTCCCCCTCTCCCACCGGCACCACCATCATCCCGCCCTTTTTGAGCTGGGCAAAAAGCGGCTCGGGCACCGATGGCGCCCCGCAGGTCACCAACACCCGATCGAAAGGCGCGAATGAAGGAAGACCCTTGTAGCCGTCGCCGTAAAACACCTTGGCCGTGGAATTGAGATCGCGGAGGATCGATTGTGCCGTTTTGAAAAGCACGCGCTGCCGCTCCACAGAAAACACCTTTACCCCCATTTGCGAAAGCACGGCCGCCTGATAGCCGCTGCCCGTGCCAATTTCCAGCACCTTCATCCCCGGCTTGAGGTCGAGGAGCCGCGTTTGGAAAGCCACGGTGTAGGGCTGCGAGATGGTTTGCCCCGCCGCAATGGGAAATGCCTTGTCGGAATAGGCGAAATTCAAAAATGCCGAGTCGAAAAAAAAATGGCGCGGTACGTTCATCATTGCCTTGAGCACCGCCTCGTCATCAATGCCCTTGGAACGAAGTTCTTCAATGAGGTTTTTCCGCAGGCCCCGGTGTTTGTAAGTATCTGTTTGTTTCATCCGCGGCTAAATTAGGCAAACCGAGAAACCCTGCACAGGGTGTTGATAAAAATGATTCACCTGGCCCGAGTTCAAAAAAAGCCCGGTTACCTTTGCCGCAAACCACATAATTATGCTCAAAATCGGAGTCCTCGGCGCGGGCCACCTCGGAAAAATTCACATCAAACTTCTCAAGCAGTTAGAAGATTACGAATTGGTCGGCTTTTACGACCCCAACGAATCCGAAGCGCTCAAGACTTCGCAAACCATGAGCATCCGAAAGTTTGCGAGCATTGACGAACTCATGGATGCGGTGGATGTGGTCGACATCGTGACCCCCACACTGAGCCACTACGACTGTGCCTCGAAAGCCCTGCGCAAATCGAAGCACATCTTTATCGAAAAGCCGGTTACCAACACCATCGAAGAGGCCAAGTCGCTGATGTCGCTGGTACACGAAGCCGACGTGAAGGCGCAGGTGGGCCACGTAGAACGTTTCAACCCGGCATTCACTGCCGTAAAAGACCACCTCGACAACCCGATGTTTATCGAAACCCACCGCCTCGCGCAGTTCAACCCGCGCGGCACCGACGTTTCCGTGGTACTCGACCTGATGATCCACGACATCGACATCGTGCTCAGCGTGGTGAAGGCCAACATCAAGCGCATCAGCGCCAGCGGCGTGGCCATCGTGAGCGAGCAGCCCGACATCGCCAATGCCCGCCTCGAATTCGATAACGGCTGTGTGGCCAACCTCACGGCGAGCAGGTTTTCGCTCAAGAACATGCGAAAAACCCGTTTTTTTCAGCGCAACGCTTACATCTCGGTCGATTTTCTGAAAAAGAGCTCCGAATTGGTAAAAATGCGCGACATCGAAGGCGAAGTCGATCCGTTTTCAATGAGCATCGACCTGGGGCAGGGCCGCGGCAGCAAAGAGATTTTCTTCGAGAAGCCGACCATCCATGAGAATAACGCCATCCTCGACGAGTTGCAATCTTTTGCGGACGCCATCAACGGCAATACCAAGCCCCCCGTAACGGTAGAGGACGGATACAAGGCCCTCGACGTGGCCCACAAAATCATCCACAAGCTCAAGTACGCTTCTTCGGCAGTTGAAAATTAACACTGCCACACAATTCAGGGCCTACATTGCGCGTTAAATTTTCGCGCGCACGTGACACGCGCCCAATCATTCGTAATGTAGTACCTTCGCGCCCCGAAAACCACTGGTCTTTTATGTCGAGACTTTTCTTAACATCCGCTATTGCCATCCTCCTTGCCGGGTGCGATATTTTTGACAAGGAAGAAATGGCGCCCGGATTCATCTACATTACCGCTGCAGACCTGGTAACCAACGCTGCAGAAGAAGGCCCCGCAACCCACGGCATTACCGATGTACACGTTTTTGCCAATGAAAATTTCGTGGGCTCATACGAACTCCCGGCCCGAATCGCCATTTTGGAAAACGGCCCTACCAGGCTCAATATATCGGGGGGGGTCAGAAACAACGGAATCATCTCTCAGCGGATCATTTACCCTTTTTACGCACCCCTGCTTTTGAACATGGATTTAATCCCCGGGGTGGTCCAGCCGGTGGCCGACGACAGCATTGCCGTGTTCAATTACTTCCCCAACGCGTACAATTTTCTTTACGAAGATTTTGAGGGAATCGGAAATGCATTGTCGGCAACTGATATCAGCGACACGGAAATTATTGCCCAAGACGAAGAGGTGAGGGAAGGCCAATTCAGTGGAAGGATATTGCTCAACGCGAATAATCCTGTATTTCAAGCTTCAACCGATTGGGACCTTGGTGGTATTTCATTGGGTACACCCGCATATCTGGAAATTGACTTCAAGGGAAACAACCCCCTCGAAGTGGGATTTTTGGTCGGTGAAAGCAACCAAAAAGTATTTGTAATCGGACTCCGTGCGCAGGAAGAGTGGACCAAGGTGTATATCGACATGCGGCCGCTCATGGCCAATTTTGTCGGAACACAGAATTTCTCCATTTATTTCGAGAGCCAATGGCCTTCCAATGTGGAAGAGGTGGAACTTTTTGTGGACAACATCAAATTCGTGTACCTCCAATAGATGAACAGAAGGCGACAGGTGAGCAAATATGTGGCAGCGGACTTTCTGAGTGCGCTGGCGGCCTGGACCACCTTCTACGTGTACCGCAAAAAAATCATCGAGCCCGAAAAATTTGGTTATCCCGTTCCGGTTGAATTTGATGAGCGCTTTTTCACAGGGTCCTTGCTCATCCCCGTATTTTGGCTATCACTCTACGCCATGCTCGGAATGTACCGCACCATCTACCGCAGGCACCGCCTCCGCGAACTCGGCCAGGTGCTTCTCGCTTCGTGCATAGGTGTGGTGGTATTGTTCTTTGCCCTGCTTCTGGACGACCAAGTAGCCAATTATCAATACTACTACAAAAGTGTGGCAGCCTTGCTCAGCCTGCATTTCAGCCTCACATTCATTCCGCGCTTTATCCTCACTTCGCGCACGGTAAAGCACATACACAAAGGCCGACTGGGCTTTAACACTGTCATCATAGGCGGTAACGAAGAGGGCCTGAACGTATACCGGGAAATGCGTGACATGCGGCCCTCACCCGGGTTTAAATTTGTGGGATATGTCAGTGTGAACGGCAAGGACATGCTCCTGGAAGAAGAGCTCACCTGGCTGGGCAGCATCAAAAACATTAAGGAGGTGGTGGAACGGGAAGCCATTGAAGAGGTGATCATCGCCATCGAATCATCGGAGCACAAAAACCTCAGGGCAATCATCACTGAGCTCGAGGGCCTCAACCTGACCATCAAGATCATCCCCGATATTTACGACATTCTTTCAGGCTCGGTAAAAATGACCAGCATCTTCGGTGTGCCTCTGGTCGAGATCAATACCGAAATAATGCCTTCGTGGCAGTTTTTCATCAAGCGGCTTATGGATTTTGCAGGATCGGTGATCGCCATCATCATTCTTGCCCCTGTATTTCTACTCCTCGCCATATTGGTGAAGCTCTCATCGCCCGGGCCCATCATCTACAGGCAGGAGCGCATAGGCCACTACAATCGGCCATTCAAAATATTCAAATTCAGGTCGATGTGTATTGATGCAGAATCTGAAGGGCCGCAGCTCTCGAGCAGTCACGACCCGAGAATCACCAATATTGGTCGCTTTATGCGAAAAACGCGGCTCGATGAGCTTCCGCAATTTTTCAACGTGCTACGCGGTGAGATGAGCCTTGTAGGGCCACGGCCGGAGCGACAGTTCTACATCGATCAAATCATCAAAGTGGCTCCCCACTACCGCCACCTCCAAAAAGTAAAGCCGGGCATTACCAGCTGGGGACAAGTAAAATACGGCTATGCCGAAAACGTAGACCAAATGGTACAGCGCCTCAAATACGATGTGCTCTACATCGAAAACATGTCGCTGGCCATCGATTTTAAAATTTTGGGTTACACCATCCTGACCATCCTTAAAGGGTCGGGAAAATGAACCCGCAAACCGACAAACCATCAATACAATGAAAAACATTTCTGTAGTAGGTGCCGGAACCATGGGCAACGGCATCGCCCACGTGTTTGCCCAGAACGGATACAAGGTAAATCTCATCGATATTTCTGAAGAAGCCCTCACAAAGGCAGTGGCTACCATTGAGAAAAACATGGACCGGATGATCGCCAAAGAAAAGATCACAGCGGCAGACAAAGACGCCGCCCTCGGCAGGCTTACCACATACACCGACATTTCACAAGGTGTGGCGGAAGCCGAACTCGTCGTGGAAGCCGCTACGGAGAATACCGAGCTCAAGGCAAAAATATTTCGCCAAATCGATGGTGCCGCTCCCGAAGGTTGCATTTTGGCCACCAACACCTCCTCCATTTCCATCACGCAAATAGCGGCGGGCACCGGACGGCCTGACAAAGTGATCGGCATGCACTTTATGAACCCCGTGCCCGTGATGAAACTCGTAGAGGTGATCCGCGGCTATGCCACAAGCGACGAAGTGACGCAAACCATCATGGAGCTTTCGAAAAAACTCGGAAAAGTACCCACCGAGGTCAACGACTTCCCGGGATTTGTCGCCAACCGCATCCTGATGCCGATGATCAACGAAGCCATCATCAGCCTCCACGAAGGTGTGGCGGGCGTCGAAGAAATCGACACCGTGATGAAACTCGGAATGGCCCACCCCATGGGTCCGCTGCAGCTCGCAGACTTTATCGGCCTCGACGTATGCCTCAGCATACTCCGCGTAATGCACGACGGCTTTGGAAATCCCAAGTACGCGCCCTGTGCCCTTTTGGTAAATATGGTGACCGCCGGAAAGCTCGGCGCCAAGAGCGGTGAGGGATTTTATACCTACACGCCGGGAAGTAAGGACTTAAAGGTGTCGCCGAAGTTTGCGGGGTAGAATTTGGTAATCATCGATTACTGCTTGTATCCAAATTAGTTCAAAGGTCTATCACCACGTCATTCAGAACGTAGCGCAGCGAAGTGAAGAATCTCCCTTTTTTCAGAGTGCAAAGTGTTGTGTGTATTCAATCTGTTGTATTCAAAGAAAGGGAGA
>JAIVHQ010000432.1:997-2441 GCA_020200995.1 Flavobacteriales bacterium | reverse complement strand
GGCTTTCAGCCCTGCCATTGCTTCGGGGTTTGAAGCCGCCAGTTTAGCGGCAAGCGTATCGACTGCCTTGTCGAGGGCAGGTATGTCGGGAAAAATTTCGGCGTAAAGCCCTTTTTCAGCGGCCCATGCGGCGGTCTTCCATGCGGTGGCATTGATGGTCATCGCCGACATGGCCGACTTGCCCACCTTGCGTTCCACCGCGGGTCCCACAACGAAGGGGCCGATTCCGATGGCCAATTCGCTCAACTTTACCGAGGCTGCTTCGGTGGCCAGACAATAGTCTACTGCACTCGCCATTCCAACGCCGCCGCCTACGGCCTTGCCCTGCACCCGGCCAATGATGATCTTCGGCGCTTTGCGCATAGCATTAATTACGTTGGCGAAGCCCGAGAAAAAGAGCTTTCCCGTTTCAAAATCATCGATGGCTACAAGTTCGTCGAAGCTGGCGCCTGCGCAAAAAGCACGGTCACCAGCTGATTTAATCACCATTACACGCACTTCGGGGTTTGCTCCCATTTCGGTCACGGCATTGGCCAGGTCTGCCAAAAGGTGGCCGGGGAGTGAGTTGCTTGCGGGGTGAAAAAATTCGATAGTTCCGACTCCGTCGGCGATGGTGGTGTTGATGTAGCCTGTGCTCATGAGAATATAACTTGAAGGAGTTTTCAATGGTGGTGTGGTGAGGGCACAAAGAAAACAAGAATCCCGGAGACTCACCCCATTCAGCAAAGTACTACTGCTATTTGAAATGACTCGGGCTGCCAACATTTTTTAGAGCTACCCTAATCGCCTCGTCCAGGCAAAATGCCGGCATTTCTCTTTTCATGTCAGCACGCGATCGACAGGTGAGGGGGGCACCATTAAACTAATTTTAGTTTCAGTGCGCAAGCGGCAAAGGTCAAGCAATTTCAAAAAATGTATCCAAAGGGGTGAGGACAAGTCAATCCGTTGAATTTCAACACGAAATGGTGTGATACACCAAGCCCGACCAGAAGTCGGGCTTGATGTGCTATGAAACGTGCGTTATCGGGCTATGAACCAATTCGCAGGACGAAGTTACTATTCAACACGGGAAAACCAAAGTTTTCATCGACTAAACCTCTTATTTATTCGATATAATTTCTTTATTTAATATTAGTGATCTTGTTAATAGCATGTTAACTCATCTTAGTGTTTCGAAAAATATTTTAAATATTTTGAAATGCATCGCACCTGTATCGAGTCTGTGTTTGTAAACAGAAAAAGGAGCGACTTTGCCGCTCCTTTTTCAACCATCAACTCGAACCTTAATTAAAAGGTCCACCTATCGGGCCCAATGCGACAGATATTGCTCAACCTGTTTCTGCCGCACCTGAAGGGCCCAAATTTTTCAATACTTTTTTTAACGGGTCATGGCAATAGCCACTTTATTTTTAATTTCTCGCGGCACTTCCGTGCGGGCGAAGAA
>JAIVHQ010000432.1:0-956 GCA_020200995.1 Flavobacteriales bacterium | reverse complement strand
AGCTATATGGCAGGAAAAATTGACGAAGTAGATTGTGAGATCATTCTACAAATGATTGACAACGCCCGAAAACCCTTTACAGAAATTGCCAAGGAAATGCTTGTGTCAACGGGCACCGTTCATCAACGGGTGCGAAAATTGGAGAAATCCGGAGTGATAAGCGGTTATTCGCTTTCGGTTGATTACACAAAGTTTGGATATACCCTCACCGTGTATGTGGGAGTTTTCGTTCAAACGGGATATAGCGCGATCAAGGTAATAGACAGGCTTCACACCATACCGGAGGTTACGGTGGCCGACCTGGCTGCGGGGACCTACAGTATTTTTTGCAAACTGAGGTGCAGGGATACCCTGCACGCTAAAGATGTACTCATGGATATGCAGTCTTTAGAGGGTGTGAAAGGCACTGAGACGATGATCATGCTCGAAGAAAGGCTGAATGACAACAAGCGACTTCTACGTTCGATTGTCAACAATATGAAAACAAAGATTTAGGCCTTTTTGCCTTCTCCTCTATTCTGTAGCTCCTCCACTTTATTGATCTCTGTTTGGAGATCACGCTTGAGCTTGGTCTCGTTTTCACGGGTGCGTTGTCGGTGCGTATCAAACTCTTCCTGAATGGACTGAATTTCTTTTCGCGTTTGAGAAGTAATGCGATGGGCGGAGTTAAACCTGAAGTAGAGTACCAAAGCCGCGATGAACAATCCGAAAATCAGGATCCAGGTGAAGGTAATGTAAGTGGTCTTGGTGAGAGGGATGCCCAAAAAGCTCATATGCTCTATCATATGTTCCTGCTCAGCAAGTTGGTTATCGCGTGTGGCAACTTCAACTTTAAGGTCACTCACTTCTTTGTTCAGTCCCTTCACTTCTGCATTGAGGGACGTGATCCGGGCGCGTTCAGCCTGCAAAGTATCGCGCACTCCTCCCCAAAACTCATCGAGCGATGATTCTTTAAC
>JAIVHQ010000063.1 GCA_020200995.1 Flavobacteriales bacterium | reverse complement strand
TTTGCGGAGCTCAACAACATCTATGTGCTCCTGATGCTTTTCACCACCGTATTTCTCGGCGCCATCGGATTTTTGGACGACTACATCAAGGTGTTCAGAAAAAACAAGAAAGGCCTCGCCGGCAAATTCAAGGTGGTGGGCCAGGTGGGTGTGGGCATCGTCGTGGGCATTGCGCTCTATTTTCACCCCGATGTGGTCATCAAGCAGAAGGTACATCAGGGTACCAAAATCTCACAAGCTGAACTCCAAAACGGCGACCTGCTCCCCGACGGCTCTGTATGGTTGGAGCGCAAGTCGATGAAGACCACCATTCCATTTGTGAAAAACAACGAGTTCGACTACGCTTGGCTCCTCGGTTTTTTCGATCGAAAGACCGCACGAAAGTGGGCCTGGCTGATTTTTATCCCGGTGGTGGTATTTGTGGTTACCGCCGTGAGCAACGGGGCCAATATCACCGACGGGCTCGACGGTCTGGCCACGGGAAGCTCCGCCATCATCGGCGTGGTGCTCGCGATTTTCGCCTTCGTGTCGGGCAACTTTATTTTTGCCGACTACCTCAATATCATGTACATCCCCGATTCGGGCGAGCTCGTGGTGTTTATCAGCGCATTTGTGGGGGCCTGCATTGGTTTCCTCTGGTACAATTCGCATCCCGCGCAGGTATTTATGGGCGATACCGGCAGCCTGGCCCTCGGCGGCATTATCGCCGTGTTTGCACTGGCCATTCGCAAGGAATTACTCATTCCGCTGTTTTGCGGGGTGTTTTTGATTGAGAACCTTTCTGTAATGATGCAGGTGAGCTACTTTAAGTACACCAAGCAAAAGTACGGCGAAGGCCGACGCATTTTCCTCATGTCGCCGCTGCACCACCACTACCAGAAGCTGGGATACCACGAGTCCAAAATCGTTGCGCGGTTTTGGATTGTTGGGATCCTGCTCGCTGTTTTGTCCATCGTAACCCTCAAACTCCGCTAATATGAAGATGCTCATATTCGGTGGCGGTGAAAGCGGTACGGGAGCAGCCCTGTTGGGGCGGAAGCTCGGGTACGACGTGTTCGTGACCGACAGCGGAAAGCTCAAGGAGAGCTACAAATCCGTGCTCACCCGCAGCGGTGTGCGCTGGGAAGAGGGCGGCCATACGGGAGCATTTACCGAGGGCGCTGAGTTCGTCGTGAAAAGTCCGGGAATTCCCTCGACTGCGGCTGCGGTCAGCGATTTTCGCCGGAAAGGCATCGAAGTGATTTCGGAAATCGAATTTGCCGCAAGGCACACCAAGGGCAAGATGATCGCCATCACCGGCACCAACGGTAAGACGACCACCACGCTGCTCACCCACCACATTTTTGCGAAAGCAGGGGTCGATGTGGCCGTGGCCGGAAATGTGGGAAAGAGCTTTGCCGGGTTGCTCGCCGAGGGCGATCACGAATACTGGGTGCTGGAAGTGAGTAGCTTTCAGCTTGACGACATCGTGGATTTCAAACCCGAAATATCCATATTGCTCAACATCACCCCCGACCACCTCGACCGCTACGGCAACAGCATCGATGCTTATGCCGATGCGAAATTCAGGGTGACCGAAAACCAGGGCCCCGGGCAGCATTTCATCTACTGCGCCGACGACCCCCTCACTGCTGAGGGACTGAAGCGGCACAAGATCAACGCGGAAATGCACCCCGTTTCGCTCCGCGGCGAAGTGGAAAATGGGGCCTACACAGCACAAGACAACATCATTATAAACCTTCACAACAAATCATTTACAATGTCCATCCACGATTTAGCACTACAGGGAAAACACAACGCCTACAACTCGATGGCGGCGAGTGTTGCAGCTCGGATTTTCGAGATCCGAAAGGAGATCGTTCGCGAGAGCCTCTCCGACTTTCAAAACATTGAGCACCGGTTGGAATTTGTAGCCGAAATACACGGCATCAAATTCATCAACGACTCCAAAGCCACCAATGTCAACTCCACCTGGTATGCCCTCGAAAGCCTCGACGGGCCCGTGGTATGGATCGTGGGCGGTGTGGACAAAGGCAACGACTACACCATCCTCGAGCCGCTGGTGCGCGAGAAGGTGAAGGCGGTGATTTGCCTTGGCAAAGACAATAAAAAGCTCCTCGACTTTTTCGGCCCCATCGTCGAGAACATCGCCGAGGCGGGATCCGCTGCCGAAGCCGTGGGCCTTGCCTACCATTCGGGTGAAAAGGGCGATTCGGTGATCCTCTCGCCTGCCTGCGCCAGCTTTGACCTTTTCGAAAACTACGAGGAACGCGGTCACCTTTTCAAAACGGCCGTGCGCGCCCTCTGATTAAATCCTTTAAAACCTCCTGAGCCATGTCAAAAGACCTGATGAATGAAATCCGAAGAGCCGATCACAGCGAACTGCTGCGCGTGCGCCGCGAAGCCATGCGCGAGTCCCTGCCTTTCTCGCTCGAACTCGCGGGCAATATCAACGGTGTAAGGCTCATCAACGATTCGGCCGCCACAACTCCCGTGCGCGTTGCGGAATCACTTGCTTCCTTTTCAAAACCTGTAGTTTGGATCGCCGAGGCAAATTCTTTCACAGGCGACTTGTCGGGGCTGGCTCCGTTGATTCAGGAGAAAGTGAGTGTTGTAATTGTGAACGGCCCGCAGGCCGATGAGGTACACGATATGCTATGGTCGGGTATTCATATGTTTCTGTCGGCATCGGGATGGGAAGAGGCCTTTGATTTGGCCCTCATGACCGCCGATGCCAACGATACCGTTTTGTTTTCGCCCGGATGCAGGGCGGACGAGCCTTTCGCGAACTACAGAGAGCGCGGTGCTTACATCAACAGGCTCATCGACATCAAGCGACAAACCAAAATCACCATACCATGAGCGAAGGAAAAACCTACACGATCCACAAGAGCAAGAAGAGCCTTGTGGACCGTTTTATGAATGCCCGCGAGAGTCTGCGGCGCAGCCTGGAAGATACCTCCCACCGCCTCGAGATCATTCGCGAAGTGAAGGGAGTCGAGTTTCTGAACGACGCCCGGTCGAGCGATTTGCTCTCCACCCGCGACAGCTTTAAGTGCATTCAAAAGCCCGTGATATGGCTCGCCGCCACCACGCCACACGAACGCGATTACGCCCTGATTGAAAAGTACGTCAAGTACAAAATCAAAAGCGTGGTAATGTACGGCGGAAACGGCGACGACATGAAGTACAAGCTCGAGCACCTGGTGGAGGAGTTCGCCTCGGGAAAAACCCTCAGAGAAGCCGTTGCAATGGCCTTCAAAATGGCCGGTGATGGCGACATCATTATGTTTTCGCCCAGCTGTGTTCCCACTGATGAGTTTAGAAATTTTGCCGACCGCGGGGCGGCCTATATCCGATATGTCAACGAATTGAAATGAAGTTGTGAAAGACGTTTTCGCGAAATATCTGCGCGGTGACCTGGTCATCTGGATGGTGTGCCTCCTTTTGGGGCTTATCTCCGTTGTGGCCGTGTACTCCAGTATTTCGTCACTGGCCTACAAGTACTCAGACGGCAACACCTTCCACTACCTGATCAAGCACGGCCTCATGCTCATTTCGGGCTTTGGCATTATGTACGGTATGCACAAGATCAATTACCGCTATTTCGCCCGCATGTCGCAAATCGCCATTTGGATTGCGGTGGTGTTGCTCGTCCTCACCCTTTTGCTCGGCGTCAACCTCAACGACGCCAGCCGCTGGTTGAAAATACCCATCATCAACCAGAATTTTCAGACTTCCGACTTTGCCAAAATCGCCCTGATCGCATACGTGTCGCGGATGCTCACCGTGAAGCGCGAAGTGATCAGAGATTTTAAGAAAGGCCTTCTCCCCATTCTCGTGCCCATCGGTTTGGTTTGTGTACTCATCCTTCCGGCAAATTTCAGCACCGCGGCCATGCTATTCCTCGTGTGCTTCACTTTGCTCTACATCGGTGGGGTACCGGTGCGTCATTTGGCGGTTGTAGTGGGCAGTGCGATTGCCGGTTTTGCGCTTTTGCTCACCATCGCCTCCTCGATGCCCGAATTGCTGCCGCGGGCCGCTACATGGAAATCGCGCATCATGAGTTTCGAATCAGGCGATAGCGATGCCAATTACCAGATCGAACACGCCATGATGGCCATCAAGTCGGGCGGGGTATTGCCCTCGGGCCCCGGCACCGGCGATTCACGAAATTATTTGCCGCACCCTTATTCCGACATGATCTACGCCTTCATCATCGAGGAGTATGGAAGCCTGGCCGGCGGTTGCGGCGTGGTGCTGCTCTACCTCATTTTCCTCTATCGGTGCATGAAGACGGCCCGAAAATGCCAAAGAAATTACGGCTCATTTCTCGTCCTTGGATTGAGCTTTTTGATCGGTTTTCAAGCCTTTATTAATATCGGTGTGGCAGTGAACCTGCTCCCCGTTACGGGCCAGCCACTGCCTTTGGTGAGCATGGGTGGTACCTCGATCTGGTTCACCTGCATGGCCATCGGGATGATACTGAGCGTGAGCAGATCGGTGACCGAAGGCGAAACGATTAGAAAAAGAAACAAGGGCAAGAACACCGTAAAATCGAAAGGATATGCAGTCGCCTAGAATCATCATCAGCGGAGGAGGCACCGGGGGCCATGTGTTCCCCGCCATTGCCATTGCGGATGCATTGCGTCAGCTTCGGCCCGATGCCGAATTCCTCTTTGTGGGCGCCGAGGGCAAGCTCGAGATGGATCGCGTTCCTGCGGCCGGCTACAAGATCGAAGGGTTGAACATCGCCGGATTCCAGCGCAGCCTTTCGGCAAAAAACCTGCTCTTCCCGTTCAAGCTGTTTTCAAGCCTGCTCAAGGCCTCGTCGATCATTAAGAGATTCGGTGCCGATGTGGCCGTGGGCGTTGGCGGATACGCGTCGGGCCCGCTGCTCAGGGTGGCGGCTTCGCGCGGAATCCCCTCGTTGATTCAGGAGCAAAACTCATTTCCGGGAGTTACCAACCGCTTGCTTTCGCGGAAGGTGCGTACCATCTGCGTGGCCTACGAAGGCATGGAGCGCTGGTTTCCCGCCGAAAAAATCGTTTTTACCGGCAATCCCGTCCGCAAGGCGGTAACCGAAATCAAAGGTAAGAAGGCCGAAGCCGCAGCCCACTTCGGGCTCGATGCCGACATGCCAACGCTCCTGGTGATCGGCGGAAGCCTCGGAGCCCGCACCATCAATCAAAGCATCGAAAGGGCCCTCGATCACATTGAAGCATCCGGCTATCAGGTGATCTGGCAAACGGGAAAAAATTATGACGAACAAGCCAAGGAAGCCCTCGCAGGCGGAAAATACCCGCGGGTGAAGCAGCTCGCATTCATCGATCGGATGGACTTCGCTTATGCCATGGCCGATGCCGTTGTATCGCGCGCCGGGGCCATCTCTGTCTCGGAGCTCTGCCTTGCAGCGAAGCCGTGCATTTTCGTGCCCTCGCCCAATGTGGCCGAAGACCACCAAACCAAGAATGCCATGGCCCTTACGGAAAAGGACGCGGCCGTTTTGGTGAAGGATGCAGACGCCCGCGAAGCCCTGCCCGAGGCCATCGACGAATTGATGAACGACGCGGCGCTCAGATCGCGGCTTTCGGCCAATATTTTGAAAATGGCACGCGCCGATGCGGCGCTCGACATTGCCAAAGAAGTACTCAAACTCGCAGAGGAGGGAAAGAAATGAACCCCAACGAAATCCATAGCGCATACTTTGCAGGCATCGGCGGGATCGGTATGAGCGCTCTCGCGCGGTATTTCAATGCCCTCGGAATTCGCACGGCGGGTTACGACCGCGTGCGCTCAAAGCTCTGCGAGAAGCTCGAAGCCGAAGGGATGGAAATCGTGTATGACGAAGCGCCCGAACGCATTCCCCAATGGTTTTTGGACACGCCGCCCGGCCGTGCCCTGGTGGTGTACACCCCCGCTGTTCCCGCGGGCCATGAGGGCCTCAACTTTTTGCGAAGCACAGGA
>JAIVHQ010000202.1 GCA_020200995.1 Flavobacteriales bacterium | reverse complement strand
TACGACACCAAGCGTGTGGGTGCCATCAACAAGTCGGTGACCATCACTTCCAACGCTTCTAACGAAGCCAACAAGGTGGTGCGCATCAAAGGAAAAGTTATGGCTTCCGCTTCGACTGACGACATGCCTGTCAAAAAGCAGGAAGGTGCGCCAATGGCGAATTGATAGTATTTCTGTCAAAAGCATTTAAAAAAGCTGTCCCGATCGGGATGGCTTTTTTTTATCCCCCGATTTTTCGGATTTTTGCACCCTAAAATAATGTCCATATGCCGAGTATATCGCAAAAAGCACAATCCATGCCCTCTTCGCCCATCAGGAAGCTGATGCCCTACGCCACCAAGGCCAAGGAAAGCGGTAAGCGGGTGCTCCACCTTAACATCGGGCAGCCCGATATCAAAACACCTCAAGTGGTGCTCGACGCCTTGAAAAACCTCGACCGCGAGGTGATTGAGTATTCCAATTCGGAGGGCTTTGTGTCGTACCGCGAAAAACTGGCGCGCTACTATCGCGGTCAGGGCATCCCCGTGCAGGCAGATCACATCATGATCACCACCGGCGGGTCTGAAGCCCTCACTTTTGCCATCATGACCTGCTTCAATCCCGGCGATGAGCTTATCATCCCGGAACCCTACTACGCCAATTACAGCGGCTTTGCCACCATGGCCGGCGTGAAGGTGGTGCCCGTGACGGCGGTCATTGAAAACGGATTTGCCCTGCCCCCGGTCGAAGATTTCGAAAAGCTCATCAACGAGCGCACCCGCGGCATTGTGCTCTGCAACCCCGGCAACCCCACCGGCTACCTCTACACCAAAGAAGAGGTGAAAGCCATCGGCAAACTCGCCAAAAAGCACGACCTCTACATCATGGCCGATGAGGTGTACCGCGAATTTTGCTACGACGGGGCCGAGCCCTTCAGCGTCTACAACCTCGAAGGGGTGGATGAAAATGTGATCCTGATCGACTCGGTTTCCAAGCGCTACTCCATGTGCGGAGCGCGCATCGGGGCGCTCATCACACGCAACGCCGAAGTGCACGCCATGGCCATGAAGTTTGCGCAGGCACGCCTCAGCCCGCCCACATTGGGACAAATCGCCGCTGAGGCCGCACTCGACACCCCGCAGTCTTATTTCGACGATGTGATCGAAGAATACGTGGCGCGCCGCAATTTTGCCGTAAAGGCGCTCAACGAAATACCCGGGGTGGAATGCCCTTTGCCGAAAGGCGCTTTCTACTGCATCGCCAAGCTGCCCATCGACGACAGCGATAAGTTTTGCCAATGGCTGCTCACCTCGTTCAGCGAAGACAATACAACGGTGATGCTGGCTCCCGCAGCCGGATTTTACATCACTGAAGGCCTCGGCAAGCAGGAAGTGCGCCTGGCTTACGTGCTCGAACTGGCCGACCTCGAAAAGGCCATGCAAATCATCAAGGCCGCCCTCGAGGTGTACCCC
>JAIVHQ010000201.1 GCA_020200995.1 Flavobacteriales bacterium | reverse complement strand
GGAACGCACCTACGAGTTGGACAACGACGGGCCAATGATCACCGGCTTCCCGTTGGATGCCGATGTGAGCTGTGCTGAAGACATCGAAGCGAACCTCGACGCACTGACTTTTACAACCTCATGCGGCCTGGAAGCCACTGCGAGCGCAAGCGAAGCAGTACTGGTGAGCGGCGATGCTGACTGCAGCGGTGCTACTTACGAAGTGACCTACACGGTGACCGACGATTGCCAGCGCAATGCGATGCATGTGCAGACCTTCACCATTGTTAACGAAGGACCAATGATCAACTGCGACCCAACGCCAATCGAGGTCTTTGATGTGGCTGAGATTGACGGTATTCTCGCATCTGTAGATGTTACGAGCAGTTGTGGATTGGCTGTGGAAACGACCATCAACGGCCCTGAAATATCCGGAGAGGAGTGTGAAGGTCAAATTTATATCTACACCATAGTGGCCGAAGATGCATGTGGTCGAATCGATGAATGCGAACGCATCTTCCTGCTACCTCCGGTAGGAAACTGCCCGGTTGAGCAAGACTGTGAATACGTGACATTCTACTCCCACACCATTAATAATGATCGACGTATTTTCGGCGTGGACTTCGATGGTGGCAATGCCGAGCTGGAATTGATCTACGAGCCTGAATTCGCCAACCACATCGGTTTTGATGAATTGGCCGAAGAGCTCTATGTGATCAATAGCAACGCGTCTTTCTTTGAAGTGCGTTCCACTTCGGGAGACCTCCTACGCACTGTAGCCTTCGATGCGGGCTTGGGCAGCATCACTGCCGTGGCCTACGACAATGCCACCGACAACCTTTATGTCGGAAGCACTGTGAACAATGCCATCTACGCAGTGGATCCATTCACCGGCGCCTACAGCGTGGTGGCATCCGGAATTCCGATCTCGGGTGGAGACCTGGAGATTGTGAATGGCGAAATTTACGTGACCACACGTGCCGGAAATCGACTGCTTCTGGTAACGGGCACCAACAGCTTCACGGAAGTTTCCACCATTCAAAGTCAGGTCAATGGAATGGCGCTTGTTGAAAGTGGCAACTTCGTAACTGCCCACTTCAATGAGACTGCGTTCCGTATTTACAACACGAGCGGCAGCCTGGTGGAGACCATCCCTGTGCTACTCGACGGAGCTCCTTTCACCCTGAAAAACGGCGACCTGGCCAGTGGTTGTGTACCGAGCTTCCCCGTCATTCAGGATCCTTGCGAAGTGGTCGAAATCTTCGAAGTGAACCAAGGCCTGAAGAGCAATGGAGGTACCGTGGATGCAAACCGATCCGACCCTTCAGTGGTACTCGGACCACCTTCAGCCGACAACTCACCGGGCAGCTTCTTCGTAATATCGTTGGAGGAGGAAGCATTACCGTCGGTCTCGACGGCGCACTTTACGACCTGCCGGGTGATGACCTGATCATTTACGAGACGTCGTTCTCGGGCGATGACTGCGGGTTTGGTGATGATGAACATGCAGATATTGCTTTGTCGCAAGACGGAGTGAACTTCGTATTCGCAGCCACGATCTGCCGCGACGAAGGCATTGACATCTCAACGACAGGTCTGGAATACATTGTAGCCGTGAGGGTGACCACCAACCACCTGCTCACAAACACACCGGATGGTTACGACCTCGATGGCATCGAATCACTGCACCCATGTGATGACGTGCCCGAGCCCGTCATTATACCCGGCGATTGCTATGCTTCCGAATTGGTGGAGTATGTAGAGGGAATCACCTCCGACGGTGGGTCGATTGATGCCGTGCGCACCGATCCAACCGAGGCACTCGGAGAACCTGAGCGTACCGACTCGTATGTATTCACAACGCTTGGCTACGGCGGATCGCTGACCCTCGGGTTCAACGGTGCAGTGCCCAATGGCGAAGGCGATGACATCGAAGTGGTAGAGACCAGTTTCAACACCCCCGACTGCGCGACCTACCCCGAGTTTGCAGACATCTACCTGTCGCAGGACGGTGAAAACTTCCTGTATGCCACGACCATTTGCAAAGGGAATGCCTTTATTGACATCGACGATGCCAACCCCGATTGGGAGTTCATCACTTACGTGAAAATCGTAAACAACAACGAGCTCACCACCACCCCGGATGGATATGATGTAGATGGGGTTGTGGCGTTCTACAACTGCGATGACGAAGACAAGCACAATGCAGACGCCAAGCCAACTGACCCATTTGCCTCTATGGGTGGATTGCTGAAATCGCAACCCAACCCGGCGACAAACAACTCGATGGTGACGTTCAGCCCTGCCTACAGTGGCTACACCAACCTCGAAGTGTATGACATGAGCGGACGCCACATCGAAACACTCTTCTCGAGAAGTGCTGATGAAAATGTGGACTACAAAATCAACTTCAACGTGGATAACCTGCCAAATGGCTTATACATGTACAGGTTGACAACCAACCATGAAGTACTCATTTCGAAGTTCATGGTGGTACATTAATCAAGTCTGTGCTCCAGGCACGGAACCTGACCTAAAGCAAACCCCCCTCATCTTCGGATGAGGGGGTTTTTTATTGGGGATCAAAAAATGTGTTGATCCGCACCCGTATGTGCCGGCGTCAAGTTGTGAAAAAGCGGC
>JAIVHQ010000263.1 GCA_020200995.1 Flavobacteriales bacterium | reverse complement strand
GAAAAAGGCCTTTGCCCCCGAATTCCTGAACCGAATCGACGATGTGGTGATATTCAACTCACTGTCGCGCGAAGACATCCACAAAATTATCGACATCGAGCTCGAGCGCCTCTATGGCCGCATTACGAAGCTCGGTTACAAAGTGAAGATGAGCGACGCCGCCAAGGACATCATCGCCGAGCGCGGATTTGACGACAAGTTTGGTGCCCGCCCCCTCAAGAGGGCCATCCAGAAATACGTGGAAGATCCCCTCGCCGAGGAGATCATCAACTCCAACGTGGGAGAAGGCGACACCATACAGATCGGCTACAAAAAAGACAAGGACGATGTGACCATCAAAATTGTGAAAGCCAAGAAGTCTGAAGAGAAAAAATCGGACGAGGAGTAAGCCTCTGAGATTGTATACTGAAAAAGCCGCCCGAGAGGAGCGGCTTTTTTTATGAAAGGAAAAAAGATGCGGGGTGATAAATTTAGACTCCGAAAAAAGGGATACCCTTCACTTCGCTGCGCTCCGTTCTGAGTGACTCATGTGTCTTATTGTATAGTAATTGGAGTAACAATTTCATCCAAACGTCACTCAGAGTGTCCAAAATTTGCATTTACAGAAAGGAAATGACGTACTATTTTTACGGAGTAGCCTGAGCAGTTTGGCCGCGCCTCAGTATAGTGCACCTGCCTGTCTCAGAGTTTGGCTTCGTGAGTGATCTACAGAAGTATGGTACAGCTTAACCGCTTGTCCGCTTGGTAGCCTTTTTGTCTGTTATCCCACGAGCTCAGGCTTATGTTCTTTTTTTATAAACCATTAAATTCAATGTTGTTATGAAAAAAATTCATTGTCACTCAGCAGGTATAGATATAGGCGCTCGTAATATCTATATCGGCATCGATGGAGAAGAAGTAGCTGTGTACGGCACCTTCACTTCCGATTTAAAAATTGCAGCTTCCTACCTGCATTCACATGGTGTAACCACTGTGGCTATGGAAGCCACAGGAAGTTACTGGATCGTATTACACGATATCCTCTCGGAAGCGGGATTTGATGTTTGGCTCGTTGATGGTCGACAGACCAAGCAAGTTCCCGGCAGAAAAACAGATGTGAAGGACTGCCAATGGATTAATCAATTGCATTCCTTCGGATTGCTTAATCGTTGTTTTGTCGCTGATGGCCTGATTAAAGAACTTAGAAGTTATCAGCGATTGAGAGAGGATCACATCAGAACCGCTGCGATGCACTCCAACCACATGCAAAAATCATTGATTGAGATGAATATTCGTCTTCCGCAAGTGCTGAGTCAAGTTCACGGTGCAAGCGGTATGGCCATGATTGAAGCTATTTTGGCTGGCGAAAGGGATAGCCATAAACTCCTGTCGTTATGCCACACAAGTCTCATAAAGAATAAATCGGAAGAAATTCTGAAGGCCCTTGAAGGCTTTTACACTGAGGCAGGGTTATTTAAGCTCCGACAGGCTTACGAGGCCTATCAGTTTTACCAAGAGCAAATCAACGAGTGCGACAAAAAAATTGATGAAGTTCTGAAGCGCCACCAGAAGCTTCCAAAAAAAAAATTGAAAAAAGCATCCAAGCCGGTGAGGCATAATCCGCACAAGGTGGATCGTTTGGAAGAACATTTGATCCATCTTTTCGCAGGGCGAGATGCAACAAAAATATCGGGAATCACTTCGCACACATGGTTTCAGTTGTATACAGAAACAGGTGAAGACCTTCTGAGATGGAAAACGGAAAAGCACTTCACCAGTTGGTTAGGGCTGTCACCCGGTCAGAATAACTCAGGAAAAAAAAGAAAAAGCAAATCAAAAGGCAAACCGGCAGCGGGTCAAATATTCAGGATAATAGCCCAATCACTACTCAACAGCAAGAGAATAGCCTTAGGCGAATACGGAAGAAGATTGCGAGCAAGAAAAGGGTCCAGAGTAGCAATTAAGGCTGTGGCCAGAAAACTGGCAGAGCAATATTGGAGGCTTATGGTAAAAGGAGAAGACTTTGTCGAGCACGGCGTGAATAAGTACAAAGAGCGACTATTGGAGCAAAAGAAAAAATACCTCCAACGCCTGACTTTAGAAATGGAAGGAATAACAGCGGCTGCGCAAGTAGCAAATTTACAGTAAGTTATCAGTGCTCGTTAAAATACGTCATTGGTAAGGAGCCAATGCAGCGCTTGCCTGCCGGAGGCATGGCAGCGAAATTGGTGAATGAAGAGTCTCCATTTTTTTGAAAACCATAGCCTGTAGGCAGACCATCTTTTTTGTACTCCGAAAAAAAGGAGATTGCTCATACCCACATGCATGCCGCACGGGCGCTCGCTAGATCCCTCCCACTGGCCTGCACACGGAGTTCTTCAGTCGGCCAAAGGGCCTCCTTCTGAATGACGTGAAGAATGAGTTGGTTACTTATTGGATCGAAAAAGCTACAACCACGCGTCACTCAGAAGGAGCCAATGCAGCGCTTGCCTGCCGGAGGCATGGCAGCGAAATTGGCGACTGAAGAGTCTCCATTTTCTTGAAATCGTAAATCTATAGAGCAGCGATCCATTTTGAACTCCGATAAAAAGGAGACTGCTCATACCCACATGCATGCCGCACCGGCACTCGCGAGATCCCGCCCACTGGCCTGCACACGGAGTTCTTCACTTCGCTGCGCTCCGTTCTGAGTGACGCATGTGTCGAACTGTATACTAATTGGAGTAACAATTTCATCCAAGCGTCACTCAGAAGGAGCCAATGCAGCGCTTGACTGCCGGAGGCATGGCAGCGAAATTGGTGACTGAAGAGTCTCCATTTTCTTGGAATCAAGAGCCTGTAGGCTCACGATCCAATTTGGACTCCGAAAAAATGGAGATTCATCAGTCGGCCAGAGGGCCTCCTTCTGAATGACGGGAAAATGGAACTGGTTTCTAATTGAAGTGCAAACTCAAATCACCCTACCGAGAAAGGCCTTGTGATGACCTGGTTCGAAAAAGTAATCCGCAGCTGGTAGTTGCCGGGGTCGAGTACCGTGCAGTCGAAGCCCTGGATGTGGGTGCCGCGCTCGAGTTCGCCGCTGTACTCTTCGGAAATCAGCGCATCCGATTCGTCAAGGATTTCGATGCGCACCTCACTTTTTTGCGGAAGCTCAAAGCGCAGGGTCTCGCGGCCGTTGAACACTTTTCCCTCAAAAGGGAAAACAAAAGGGAAGGACTCCTGAATTTCATTGCGTTGGAGGTACTTTTTCAACCAGCGGTAAAAGACGAAGAGAAATATAAAAAACGACGATACCAGCAGGTACTTTTCGAGGGGGCTCATAATTTTCCTTGTTATCAGAGGGCCACGAGACCATCTATTTTAGAGGCTTCGCGGTATTTTTCGAGCACCTGCTCTGCACTTACCATCACTTCGCGGGCCGTCACGGAGACAAAGTTGCCCTTGCTGGAGCTGCGGCTGGTAATCTGTGCCGTTTTGGAGTTGAATAGCGCCTGCACCTGCGCCACCTTTTCGTGGTCGCCCGGCACTATAAATTTAAACATGTATACCCCGGGCCACGTGTGGTAGCTGTTCAGGGCTTTCCGAATGCGTTCAAAATCGTTGTTGTCCATATGCAGGTACAAAGATAGGCATAAGCAGCAAGTGTAGAATGAACCTCAGATGGCTGTTCGAGGCCACCAAGACGATTCGCAACTTCATAATCCTTGCCCACCATGAGGTGCGCTTTTCGCACAAGTGGTGCGATTATGCAGTGCTCCGCTTTGAGCACTTGGGCTACGAAGTCGGCGAAACTGCTACGCGGCTGTTTTTCGATCGAATTAAAAACAGCAGTGAATCCACGAAGCACGTCGAGGTACCTGTCCACATTAGCCATAAAGGCACCAAAACTGGTTTTAATTATGAATACTGCCCCCGTTTAATTTCAACCCACCGCAAATGCCAACTACACAAAAATGGGATGCCTCTTGAACTCCTTACTGCGGTCAAACAGATAGCGGTAGGTTTTCATCTCTCGGTAGCGCGAGCCACCGAGGTTTTCGCATACCTTGAGCATTTTGGGGTTGAAATCGCCGATCCACTGCAGCACGGTGCGTGTATATGGCGGTTTCTTAGCGCCCTGAATGTAGTCTCCCATAAATTTGATCATAGCGCCTTCCACTCCGCGGCCCTGCCACTCTTTGACCACACCGAAGATAATGCCTACGAGGGTCTTGGGCGTGCCACGCCACTTGTGATAGAGAAATACAAGCTTACCCCACCAATTGAGATTCCCGTTCACGTGGCAAAAGATCTCATTGAGCTCCGGAATATTCACGTAAAATCCTACCGGCCGGCCTTCGTGATATGCAAACACAATAATGTGCGGGTCTATCACGGGCTCCATACTTTTGATGATTTTGAGTGCCGCACTTTCAGTCATTTCTTTAAATCCCTCAAAACCACCCCATCCGTCGTTGTACACTTGGCGGAAGTCCTTGGCCATGCGCTCAGTGGATAAGCCCTTCACATTGCGAAGTTCTAATTTGAAATGATCGGTGAGTTGTTTGTATTTGCGTATGAAAATGGGTTGCGGCTCGAGCAGGGCATCGCGTTCGTAGAGGTATTGCTCAAAGTAGTTTTGAAATCCGTAGTTCTCCAACAGCTTCGGATAGTACGGAGGATTGTAATTCATCCCGTAGCTGTTGGGGTCGGTAAAATTCTTGGTCAGGCAACCCCAAAACTGGTTGCGCTCTCCAAAATTTACAGGTCCGTCCATGGCTTCCATGCCTTGTTTGGTGAGGTAGTCTTTGGCCGTGTCGAGGATGAAATTAGCCATATCCTGATCGTCGATGCTTTCGAAAAATCCCATTCCGCCTGTGGGCTGTTCGTTTTCATGCGCCGTGCGCGGATTCACAAATGCCGCTACCCGTCCAACCAGGTCGCCTGAGTCGTTGTAAAACACCCAACGCTCAGCCACTCCGCCTTCCTTGTAGAGCTTGTTTTTCTCAGGATCAAAGATTTTATCAATGTCCTGTCTGATATGTGCAATATAGTTGTCGTCATTGGCATAGATGACGTCGGGCACCTTGTGAAAGGTATTTATCGTCGATTTATCCTGTACTTTTACGGCGCGCATGGGCAAAATTTTTTGCGAAAATACTGTTATCCGGTTACAACACGAATGAAAGTCTACATAATCGGCTACATGGGCGTGGGAAAAACCACGCTGGGGAAGAAGCTCGCAAAAGCATTGGGACTGCCCTTCACGGACCTCGACGCTGAGATTGCGCGTATGGAGAACGCTTCCATTGCAACAATTTTTGCCGAAAAGGGCGAAACCTACTTTCGTGAAAAGGAGCGGGACCTGCTGTCCGCTTTCGCGGAAAAAAGCGGATCCGGATTGCTGTCGACGGGAGGCGGAGCGCCCGTGCATTTTGATAACATGGATATCATGCTGAACTCCGGAACGGTGGTCTGGTTTACCCTGGTGCCCGGGGCCATCGCGGCGAGGGTGATCGGATCCAAAGAAAAACGGCCGATTCTTAAAGGTCTCTCGGGCGATGACCTTTTGAGGCGCATCACGACCCACCTCGCAGAGAGATCACCCTATTACAGCCGAGCCCACCTTCGCTTCGACACTTCAGATTCAAATCCCCAAAAGATTACTACGCTGGCAGATGCTATCCGCGATCATTCCAAGTAGACTGCGTCTTTTCCTTTTTCAAACACCACTTCAATGTGGTCCTGAAGGGTGGTGCTTAGGGTGAGCCCCACGAAGTCGGCCTTGATGGGAAACTTGCGGTGCTTTCGGTCTACTAATACCACGGTGCGGAGTTTTGCGACTTTCCATTGCAGTACGTGGCAGGCGGCGTACATCAGGGTACGACCGGAGTTCAGCACGTCGTCGAGGATCACCACCGACTTGCCTGCCAGTTGCTTTCCATCACCATTGAGCTCGGGTGTTTTCAGCGGATCTTTTTTGTCGATTTTGAGGCTGAGAAGGGTGATTTTAAAATCAGCTACCTCATTGAGCAAANNGGGATAATACGCTCGGCAAGTTTCAGTCCTTTGCGCTCCACAGCCACAAAAACCACTTCCTTTTCAGTGTGGTTGAACTCGTAAATCTCAAAAGCCATTCGCTTGAGCTTTTGAACGATTTGTGAATGATCGAGAATGAGGGTAGCCGTTTCGCTCATGGGTTTATTTTTGCGTCAAAAATAGCAATTCACGGGCGATGGCCTACCAACTGAGAAGAACAGTATACCTGAGATCTCTCGGAGAAACATAAACACTTCGAAAAAGCCGTCTCTCATCGCGCCGGATGTCGTTTAGTTCTTTTCTTTGCGGTAGACAATTAAACTACATTGCCATGGGCGATTTAAGCATGGATTCCGTTTTTAACTATTTGGCTCAATTTTCTGATCTACTGATCGCTTACGGCGGACGCATCGTTCTGGCGATCCTATTTTTGATCATCGGTCTTTGGTTGATCAAACGCCTGGTGCGCACAGTAAGCCGAAATATGGAGAAGCGGAATGTGAACGAGTCGCTTCGGCCGTTTTTGCGGTCCCTGCTCGGTGCCGTGTTGAAGATCATGCTTTTCATTTCGGTGGCCACCATGGTTGGGGTCGAGATGACTTCATTTATTGCAGTGCTCGGCGCCGCGGGTTTAGCGGTGGGCCTGGCACTTCAGGGCAGCCTTTCAAATTTTGCCGGTGGAGTGCTGATACTTGTGCTAAAGCCTTTTCAAGTCGGTGACTTTATCGACGACGGCACGCACTCGGGCACAGTTCGGGAGATTCAGATCTTTTATACCTACCTGACCACCTTCCAAAAACAGGAAGTCATCATCCCCAATGGAAAACTGAGCAACAACGCCATTAAAAACTTCTCCTTTCACGACATTCGCAGGATCGATCTCACTTTCGGTATCAGCTACAAAAGCGACATCGACACGGCCAAGGCCATCCTCAGCAGGCTCATGCAAGAAGACGAGCGGTTTTTGACAGATCCCGCTCCCCTCGTTTTCGTAGAGATGCTCAACAACAGTTCTGTAGATCTTCGCTTCAGGGTCTGGGCTAAAAATGAAGATTTCTGGGACCTCACCAACGGCATGCCCGAAAAAGTCAAAAAGGCATTTGATAAGGAAGGAATCTCTATTCCGTTTCCTCAGAGGGATGTGCATCTATTTCAGAAGTAATCGTAAACCATTGAAAGTCGCCCCGAAATGAAATGCAATGAAATCATTACATTCACATCCATGAAAACACGCATTCTTCTTTGCCTCATCATCGCCGCCACATGGGCTTGCAGCTCAACCTCAGAAAGCGAAGCGGAGCCCGAAACCGAGGACAAAAAATCTGAAATGGTCATGGCTGAAGTGAGCGAACTGGCCGCATTGATGAAGGAAATCCACGCCGACGCCAAGGACTGGCGCACAGCCCTGCTCAATGGAGAAACGGTGACGGCAGATACCGACATCTACACCCGCCTCACCGAAAGTGAGCCCACCAACAAGAATGTGGAAGGGCCTGCTTTTAACGGCATGTCGCAACATTACCAAAGCAAGCTTTCAGCCTTTCTGGCGGCTTCTGACATTGAATTGGCCAAAAAGGAATACAACAACCTGGTGAGCGCCTGCGTGCAATGCCATCAAAACTATTGTCACGGGCCCATTCCTACCATTGAGAAGCTGTATTTGCCCACAGCTCAGAAATAACCATTGTTGCAGGATTGCGCCGAAATACCTTTAGCCCATGCTTCGCATTTAGTGAGCGACAATCCTTTTCACCCCAAAGCCACAATTAGCACAAAGAGTATTTCTACGCTGTGCACTTTATGATTTTATAAGGTGGCCACCCATAAGCGTTGGTGATTGAGCGAAGCCAAAAGTAGCTAATGAAATTCCTGCCCGACTATCCTTTTCAATTTATTGGCAGGCTGCAGGTCCTGTATTCAGCATGGGCGGTCGTGTCATCCGGGTTCCATATAAAGAGAAAGGGCTGAAGGCTTTTTCGCCGTAGGCGGTTTTTCGCAACCTTGCGGTACTTCGCCCTCTTCCCGCGAAATCGAAAACGTTCAATTTCAATGTTCAAATAAACTCTACTAACCAGCCCAAAATCGCGAAAACCGCGCTGAGAGCGGCTTTCAGAACCCGAGTTTTTCAACAAATGGCCTATTTTATTAACAAACAGGGGCTGAGAGTCGGGTTTTACTTGGTGCGCATGGTTATTCGTGTAAATTTGCCTTTGTTCAACGGAACTATTTATAATCTTAATCTCAAATTACCACTATGAACAAAGCAGAATTGGTAGAAGCCATGGCTTCTGACGCGGGCTTGTCTAAAGCAGACGCAAAAAAAGCGCTCGACGCATTTATTAACACCACAACCCACGCCCTCAAGAAAGGCGACCGTGTGGCATTGGTAGGATTCGGGTCATTCTCAATCAGTGAGCGTGCAGCCCGCAAAGGCCGTAACCCACAGACAGGAAAAGAAATCAACATCAGCGCAAAGAAAGTAGTACGCTTCAAAGCCGGAGCAGACCTTTCAGACAAAGTGGCTTAATCCGCTTATAATCCTTTTGTTGAAGGTCTCTCCTTTCGGGAGAGACCTTTTTATTTGTGGCTGTCCGGAAAGCCCATTCTCGGCGTTGCACTTGTATTGAAAACAGTCATTGACCATAGTCAACTCCTGTTTTTCAATACTACGTGCGCCCATGCTTTCAGCTTGGTCTGAGGACTTGATAATGAACTTTCCGGCTCAGCCACAAGACTGAGTTGCCAAAATCCATTTGATTTTGTGATTAGCGTTCGATATAATGC
>JAIVHQ010000062.1 GCA_020200995.1 Flavobacteriales bacterium | reverse complement strand
GATCGCAGCGAACCTTACGCCCGCCACGGCGGCGACATACAAGGCATCATCGACCACCTCGACTTCATCGCCGACCTCGGCGTGACGGCCGTGTGGCCCAACCCGCTTTATGAAAACGACCAGCCCAAAGCCTCCTACCACGGATACGCCTTCACCGATCACTATAAGATAGACCGCCGATTCGGCACCAATGAACTTTTTGGCGCCCTCTGCGACTCCCTCCACAACCGCGGAATGAAAATGGTGATGGACGTGGTGTACAACCACGTCGGCGACAAGCACCACATCTACGCTGATATGCCCGATTCGACCTGGTTTCACAACCACGCTGAATACACCCAAACCAATTACCGGGCCACCACGCTGATGGACCCCTACGCGTCGCGGTACGACAAAGACCGGATGACCGACGGGTGGTTTGACAGGCACATGCCCGATCTTGACCAAACCCACCCGCGCGTGGCCACCTACCTCATCCAACAAACCCTGTGGTGGATTGAGGAGTACGGCATCGATGCCCTGCGCATCGACACTTACGCCTACCCCGATCAGGGATTTATGCGCGAATGGGCCCAAAAGGTGGAGGCGCACTACCCCGACCTTTTCATCTTTGCAGAAACCTGGGTGCACGGTCCGCAGGTGCAGGGCTACTTTCTGGGCGATGCCCTCGGACCCGAACCCAACCACATCGAGGGCCTCACCGACTTTCAGGTGCATTACGCCATCAACGACGCCCTCACCCGCAACCCGGGATGGACGGAGGGCATCAACAGACTTTATTACACCATGGCGTCGGACTACCTTTACGAACACCCCGAAAATCTCGTGACTTTCGTAGACAACCACGACGTGGCCCGATTTTACGGTGTGGTGAATCAGGATTTTAAAAAATTCGCCATCGGAATAGGTTTGTTATTCACGCTGCGCGGCATTCCGAGCCTCTACTACGGCACTGAGATTTTGATGGCCGAAACCGATGGCCACGGCAAGATTCGCGAAGACTTTCCGGGTGGCTGGCCCGGCGACGGGGTCGACAAATTTTCCCGTGAAGGGCGCACCGATGATGAAAACCGCGCCTACAACCTCATCCGCACCCTGGCCCTGCTTCGGCAGAATAACCCGGCCCTTCAGACCGGCAAGACCACCCAGTACGCGCCCACCGACGGCGTGTACGCGTATTTTCGCCACGACGACGAGGCCGTTTTTCTGATCGCCGTCAACACCACCGCTGATCCACAATCGAGACCCAAATCAATGTTTGAAGAACTCATGCCCGAAGGCAGCACCCCCGAGCGCATCATCGGCGATGTGGAATTTGATGAAGACAATATGAAATTGCCCGGGTTTAGCTTTGGGATTTTTAAAATTTTGCAGTAGAGGCGCAAAATCTTGCGCCTCCACTGCAAAATCTTGCGCCTCTACTGCAATATTTTGCGCCTCTACTGCACGACCGTCTCGCCCTTGGCATCCGTCTCCTTCACAAACACCACCGACACCGCCCCCAGCACCATACTGATTCCCGCGAGGACGATGATAAAAATCGCCTCATTGTCGAAGAAGTGTTTCAAAATCATCCCGCCGAATATACCGCTGATGATTTGCGGGCCGGCGATGGTAAAGTTGAAGATCCCCATGTAGATGCCCATTTTGTCGGCGGGGATGGCGTTGGAGAGAATGGCGTAGGGCATGGCCAGAATGGCGGCCCAGGCGATGCCGATGCCGATCATGGGAATCATCAAAAGTGCTGCGCCGGAGGGCACTTCAAAGCGGGCAATAAAAAGATTAATCTCAATCACTTCCCCACCCGCAAAAAGCAAAAAGGCAATGAAGCTGAGTCCGCCGAGCAAGAGCGAAACGGAGTACGTCAGCTTCCTGCCGATTTTATCGGCGATGCGGTTCATGACCATTGAAAATAAGGCGGCAAAAAGGGAGTAGCCGGCAAACAGAATTCCGACCCAATCGCCCGAAGCGCCTTTGGCCGTTTTGTACACTTCCGGTACATCTTTCACATCGCCGAAGTACTCTACCGGAACATCCCAAATGTACTGTCCGATGGCCGGAGTGGTGTACACCCACATGAGGTAGAGGGCAAACCATGAGAAAAACTGTACCACCGCAAGCTGCTTCATGGTTTTTGGCATGTGCACCACCAGGCCGATAAAGTCAGTGACTTTCTTCAGGAAAGGCTTTTTGGCATCCAGCTCGCGCTGCGTCTTGATCACTTCGGGATCGATGCCTTCGTAGGCAAAGTATTCGGCGGGCGCGTACTCTTTGGTTTTAAAAACCGTCCACAGCACCGAGCCGAGCAGTATGGTGGCGCCGATGTAAAAAGCCCAGGTGACCGATGCTGAGACCTTGCCTTGTTCGGCGACATTTTCGAGGCCGATCACATTGGTGAGAATAAAAGGCAATGCCGAACCGATCACTGCTCCGATGTTTATGAGAAGCGACTGAATGCTGTAGCCGATGTTGCGCTGTTCTTTGGGAACCATATCGGCCACGAGGGCGCGAAAAGGCTGCATGGTGACGTTGAAGCTCCCGTCCATAATGGCGAGCATGAGTCCGCCGAAAAACATGGCCGGCATAATTTGAACAAAGAGCGGCGAATTGGGCATCAGAAACATCCCGAGCGCGGCAAAAAATGCACCCCCGAGCAGGAACGGCCCCCGCCTCCCGAAGCGCTTGTGCCAGGTAAGGTCAGATGCCCCACCCACGATGGGCTGCACGATCAGCCCCATAATGGGGGCAGCCAGCCAGAAAAGAGAAAGGGAGTGCAGGTCGGCGCCGAGGTTTTCCAGCACCCGGCTGATATTGGCATTTTGCAATGCAAAACCAAACTGAACACCAAGAAATCCAAAACTAACATTCCAAATCTGCCAATACGAAAGTTTCGGTTTTTCCATGTGGATGGTTTATTCGGTGTGTGCGTTTTCCGCGGTTGCCTCAAAGAGAACGACCTAAATAGTTCCAAGTGGCTGAGCCATAAAGTTCGATAGCAACGCGCACGCAGTTTTAAAAACAAGGAGTTGACTCAGGTCAATGACTGTTTTTAGAACAAGTGCAAGGCAGATAGCGGACTTTATGGACAGCGACTAAAGGGCGGCAAGATATAAAAAAATCACATCGTGTAATACAGACACTAAACGGCTCGAACCTCATCAAAAAAAAAGCGGCTGCACCTTTCGGTACAGCCGCTCTGCTTGCATCGTTCACAGTAATGCTGAAAATATGGTCCCGTTTCAAACGGGTCTCGTAATTAATGCACAATAACGCGTACCACATCCACTCCCGCATTGTGCTGGAAGCGGAAGAAATACACACCTGAGCGCAAGTGGTTCACTTCGTAGACAAGTGTCTTGGCGCTGCTAAATTGTTTCACGTCGACCTGTGCTCCCGTGGCGTTAAATACGCGGTAGAAACCCGAGCGTGGCAACGTAAATTCGAAGCTTACCCTATGGGTGGCGGGATTGGGGAAAGCTGTTACCCCTGGTGTGAAGACAGCGCGTGTTTCGTTGCGCAAAGAGCCGCCACTTAAGGCCACTTCGTCTACTTTCAACACGCTTCCCGCTTTCGGGGTATTGCCTTCAGCCCAAATTCCCGAATTAAACTCGATGGAAACGTGGGTGACTTCGGCCATCGATCCGCGCATAGGCAACAATGCCTCAAGGTCCTCCCGAAAGGTGTATTCCACCACTGTATATTGATCTGTTGGCTCAAGAATAAACTCTTTGTCAAAAACCTCATCAAAACTACCATCACCTGTTTGGGCAAAAAAGTGAACAACTGCAGACGCTTTGTCGTCTTCTGCTTCAAATTTGTACGCAAATGACACTGACCTGTGCGATTCATTAATCTCGATATAAGGAACAGCGTTATCGAGTTCACCTTCAGCAAAAACAGCCTTGGTCGGGTTTGACCAGCCATCACCACCTACCGTGTTGAGTGCAAGGGCGTACATACCACTGCTTGCATCTTCGGTTCGTTCGTATGTCGTCGTGAAAGGATCGAACTGTACGAGCACACCGGCAGGGGTGAGTTCGGCAGCTACATCCGTCCAGTTTTCAAAATTTCCACCGGGAAATACCTGCGCTGCCGGATTCACAGATATTTCATCTTCTGTGATGAATTGATTGCCTTCGGTACCGGTTGAACTAATAAAATTCAGGTTGTCAACTTCTATAAATGATCCGACCGGAAATGACTGATCATCGCCCAAAAGGTCACCCGATGCAACGGCAAAGACACATTGATCGGGGGTGGTTTCAAATCCATTTTCGAATTGTATGTTAATATCTTGCCATTCAGCAACGCCCGCAATAGGAACCATCATGGTGCCGGCGCCCATATTGCCCTCTCCAACGGGAACCCCGTTGGCCTTAAACTGGACAATTACAAATCCGGGAGATGAAGCATCGATTTCGTGACGAATGCTGAACGAAACACCTGATATGTTTGAATCGGTCAGGGGCACGCCGCCTCCGAACACCAGGCCTTCACCTTCCTGATCGGGCACATTGCCTGTGATAAAGAAACCGGGAATTGTTTCATTTCCCACATTGATCGACTCCAGCCGGAGGGCCTTTCCGTCAGGCCCGTCAACGGGCATTACGTTGAGTGACCCGTCATTGTGAAAGGTTTCAAGGTTCGAACTCATCGTTTCCACGCCCATGGTGGGCTGCTGATAGGTCTCTTTCTCGACCCAGTGGTCAAAGTTTCCGTTCTCAATTTGAGCGGAGAGCCCTTGCGCAGCAAAAAGCGCAACGGCGGGAAGTAAATAGTTCTTCATGTATTCAGGTTTTGAGATTTCGCCTGTCAAGGCAGTTGTTTGACCTGAGTACGTGAAACCACCCTGATGGTTTCAGTTCGGAACTATTCGCGCATGGCTTTAAAGGCGTTAATCAACCCGTTGGTGCTCGCATCGTGTGTATCAACGGGGGTGTTGCTGCTGAGTTCGGACAGAATGTTTTTGGCCAACACTTTTCCCAGTTCCACCCCCCATTGATCGAAGGAGAAAATATTCCAAATCACTCCCTGCACGAATATTTTGTGTTCGTACATGGCCACAAGGCTCCCCAAAGTGTAAGGATCAACTTCTTTCACCAGGATCGAGTTAGAGGGCCGGTTTCCCGGAAATACCTTGTGCGGAAGTAAGCGCGCAATCTCTTCGTCACCCTTGCCTGCGGCCTTGAGCTCGGCTTCAGCTTCGGCAGCGGTTTTTCCCTTCATCAGGGCCTCTGTTTGAGCAAAAAAGTTGGCCATGAGCTTTTTGTGGTGGTCGCCGATGGGGTTCCTGCTTTTTGCCGGAGCGATAAAATCACAGGGAATAAGCCGCGTGCCCTGGTGGATGAGCTGGTAAAACGCATGCTGCCCGTTGGTGCCTGGTTCACCCCAAATCACGGGGCCCGTGTGGTAGCTCACCTCTTGGCCGTTGCGATCTGTGCGCTTGCCATTGCTCTCCATATCGCCTTGCTGAAAGTAAGCGGCAAAGCGGTGCATGTATTGATCGTATGGCAGGATGGCATGGCTTTCAGCGCCCATGTAATTGGTGTACCAAATACCGAGCAAAGCCAAAATACCGGGCATGCTGTCAGCTCCCTGCTCCCGAAAATGCATATCCATGGCATGGGCACCTTTGAGCAGGTCTTCAAAGCGGTGGTAGCCGATGGCCAGACACACGGGCAGCCCTATGGCCGACCACAGCGAGTACCTTCCTCCCACCCAGTCCCAAAATCGGAACATATTGGCCGTATCGATCCCAAAAGCTCCAACCGCCTCTGCATTTGTGGAGAGCGCCACAAAATGGCTTGCTATATCCGCCTGGCTGCCACCATTTTTCAAGAACCACGAGCGCGCCGATTGCGCATTCGTCATGGTTTCCTGCGTGGTGAAGGTCTTAGAAGCAATAATGAAAAGCGTGGTTTCGGGATCCACTTTTTTGAATGTCTCAGCAATGTGGGTGCCGTCTACATTGCTCACAAAGTGAACCTTCAGGTGATTGC
>JAIVHQ010000262.1:6015-10466 GCA_020200995.1 Flavobacteriales bacterium | reverse complement strand
CGATGAAATTCACCGCCTCGAATACATCGACACCTCCATTCAGCTCTCCGAGCTCAACATTGTGGAAGCGCGAAAGGCCGTGACCAAATTCGGTGAGATCGTTCAAAAAATGTCGCTCCTGACCCGCCGTATGATTACTGAAACCGAAACCAGTGAAAAACTGAGAATCCACCAAAAAATAAGCCGTTACGAAGAAATCACAGACAACCTTGAGATTGAAATATCGCGGTACTGCAGCCGGATCTCCACCACCGAACTCAGCAACGAATCTTCAGAACGCGTGCGCGCCATGCTCAGCATCAGCAATGACCTGGAGCGCATCGGCGACATTTACAACCGCATGTCGATAGCCGTGATTCGAAAGACGGAAGCCAAAATCTGGTTTACCCAGGAACAGCGCGACAAACTCATCGAGCTCATGAACCTGGTAGAAAATGCTTTACGGGTCATGCTGACCAACCTCAAAAGAAGCGAGGGTGACAAAATAGACCTTGAAAGCGCCGTGGATGCTGAGCGCGCTATCAACCGCGCGCGCAACGCCATCCGCAAAGAGTACATTTCGCGCATCGAAAAGGGAAAGTACAACCTGCGCAGCGGCACCATTTACAGCGAACTCTTCTCATCGCTCGAGAAGGTCGGTGACCACATCATCAATGTATCGGAAGCCCTCGCGGGCGAAGAAATGACTTAGGGCACTGCTCAGTTGTCGAATACCACGGGATCTGTATTCACAATTTCACTTTCATTTAGCGCCCTGTCTATCAAAATGGCACTGTACCTCAGCGTGTCCAGTTCGGGGGTGATATTAAATATTTCACTGTTCGCATTGGCAAAATCGACGGTCACCAACACGCGCAGCTGCTTGCTCTGCCCCTCGGGCGTGAGGTCGGGAATGCGGTATTTAAAGCCCGGAGCACCCTCCTCAAGTGGCACGGGCAGCCAGGCGCCGTCTTCTTTGAAGAACACGTCGACGTGGAGGTTGTGGTAGAAAAAGTTGTCCGTGCTGTCTTCGTTGAGCTGGTTGAACGGCGGATCGGTCTGGTCGGGCTCAAGTCCAAAATCCCCGTCGCCGTCGGTGAAGCGTATTTTCAATTCGTTCGTCTCCTTTTCAAACCATATCTCATTGATTCTCGGCTCATCGGGAAGGTCTTCATCATCCCTGCAGCCCGTAATTGCAAGTGCTGTGAGCAGAAAGGCTATCAGGGCAGTTCTTTGAATCGCGTTTGGTTTCATGCGGAGCGTCTATCTT
The DNA here is from genome assembly GCA_020200995.1 of Flavobacteriales bacterium. Classification (GTDB taxonomy): domain Bacteria; phylum Bacteroidota; class Bacteroidia; order Flavobacteriales_D; family Cryomorphaceae; genus T3Sed10-241. The sequence goes on along the minus strand of JAIVHQ010000262.1, from coordinate 9,217 downwards.
TGTAAAGATACAAATTAACAAAAAGCCTCCCTACTTGCATTCCGCAGAAGTTCTCGAAGACCTGATTTTCCAAACGGAAAATCCCGTTGAAAGGTATGCGCTCGACGTATTTGCCTTCCAATACCGCGAGAACGCCGTGTACCGGGAGTTTTGCGATCACCTGGGCCGCACTCCCGGCGCAGTGAAATCCGTCCGCCACATTCCGTTTTTACCCGTTGAGCTATTCAAGACCCACCGCGTCTCTGCCTTTCCGGCAAAAAAAGCTCCCCTGACTTTTCGCAGTAGCGGCACCACCGGGCAAATCCCTTCGCAGCACCACGTGCAGGTGCCCGCGCTTTACGAAAAGGCCTACCGCGAGGGGTTTCACCGTTTTTACGGAGACCCGAAAGATTACCGCATCCTCGCCCTCCTGCCCGGCTACCTCGAGCGCAGCGATTCATCGCTCGTGCACATGGTGGCCGGCCTCATCGCCGATTCCGGCCACCCGGATGGCGGTTTTTTTCTCGACGACATCGACCGACTTCGGGCGCTTCTGCAAAAGCCCGAATCCCGCACCACGCTCCTCATCGGGGTGAGCTTTGCCCTGCTCGACCTCGCTGAAAGCACACCTCTCAGTTTGCAAAACACCGTTGTCATGGAAACGGGCGGCATGAAAGGCCGCCGCCGCGAAATCACCCGCGCTGAACTCCATGAAAGGCTGAAGTCAGGCCTCGGGGTCGACACCGTGCACTCGGAGTACGGGATGACGGAATTGCTCTCTCAGGCTTACGCCAAAAATGCGGGCCGTTTTGCCACACCGCCGTGGATGCAATTGCAAATCCGCGATGTGAACGACCCGCTCAGCCCGTCTCCCGAAGGACGTTCAGGTGCCATCAATGTCGTCGACCTCGCCAACCTCTACTCCTGCAGCTTTATCGCCACCAGCGATCTGGGCCGCACCCTCGCTGACGGCACCGTCGAAGTGCTGGGTCGCACCGACTTCAGCGATGTGCGCGGGTGCAATTTGATGGTGAGTGATCTGTGAGTCATGAGTTTCAATAGGGTGAGAAGTTTAGTTTTGTCAATGTGCATTTCCATGCGACGTAATTCATAAGCCAAAGTGAAGCTCCGACGGGCATTCGCCCTTCGGAAATACTCTCATAAATTACAAAACCAATGAAGTCAATAAATGGCTAAATAAATATTACAATGAACCGCTCCGACGGGCATTCGCCCTTCGGAACTATTCTCAGCATATTGAATTAAACTGTTGAGCGGTTGAAATCGCTCAAAATCTCTTTCAGTACGGTCGTCACATCGAGTGTTTTTTCAGGCATTTAGAAAGTTTCCTTTTCAACAAGATGTTGATGCCTGAAAAAATGAACTTCGCGCACTTTATGCCATCCACGAAGTGGATCCCTTAACAAGCATCTCATGGAGCGAAGCGGAATAATCGAGATGCTTCACAAAGGATAATTTTCCTTCTTAATTCCTGTCTTGTAATCATCTCGATACATTTTTCAGTCCGAAAGCAGCTTGCATAAATTGTGATGTCTGCGTGGACTGAAAAACACTCGATGTGACGTTCTTGGTAAATCGCAATTTTAGAGTAAATGATCTCATTTACAAAATACTCGTTAGATTTCAACCGCTCCGCTCCGGCGGGCATCCGCCCTTCGGAACTATTTTCAGCATATTGAATTCGCATTTTCTCGGAGGCCACTTCGCCGACTCATTAATGTCTGACAAGAAAGTCGAGTGTCTGGTCTTTAGGGTTCGATAGCAAGGCTTGCGAAGGCCCCAAAACCGCAGTTTACAGGTGGTAAATGAGGATTTTAGGGTCGAGTATAACGCAGCTATCGGACTATAAAGACAGACACTAATCAGACTGCTTTCACGATAAAATACTTCTTCTTACCGCGTTGCAGCAAGATGTAGGTGCCGTTGATCAGATGCGATGCGTCCACTGAAATTCCCTCAGCGACTTTCTCCTTATTGATGCTGATCGAATTTTCCTTGAGGGCGCGGCGCGCCTCTCCGCGTGAAGCGAGAAAGTTGGTAGTATCACTCAAAAACTCGACGAGTTCCACGCCGTTTTCCACCTCGACTTTCGGTACTTCCACCTGCTCAACACCGGAGAAAATATCCAGAAAGTCGCGCTCGCTGAGCTTGCGCAGGCTGTCGGCAGTCGATTTTCCGAAAAGGATGTTGCTCGCCTCCACGGCCGTGTCCAGGGCTTTATCGCCGTGGATGCGGGCGGTGAGCTCCTCGGCCAATGCGCGCTGCAAGGTGCGCAGGTGGGGCGCTTCGGCGTGCTCGGCGATGAGCTTTTCGATGGCTTCTCGCGGTTGCAGCGAAAACACCTTGATAAAGTTCAGCACATCCTCATCGGAGGTATTGAGCCAAAACTGGTAGAACTTGTACGGGCTGGTTTTCTCGGCGTCGAGCCATACATTTCCGCCTTCGGACTTCCCGAATTTAGAGCCGTCGGCCTTTTTGACCAGGGGCGCGGTGAGTGCAAAGGTATCGCCTCCGCCAAGGCGTCGGGTGAGCTCGATGCCTGTGGTAATGTTGCCCCACTGATCGCTGCCGCCCATTTGGAGCTTTACGTTCATCTCCTTATTGAGGTGGTAGAAGTCATAACCCTGAATGAGCTGGTAAGTGAATTCGGTGAACGACATCCCCGTTTCGAGGCGGTTCTTCACCGAGTCTTTCGACATCATGTAGTTGATGGTGATGTGCTTGCCTACATCGCGGATAAAATCGAGAAAGCTCCACTCCTTGAACCAGTCGTAGTTGTTGACCGCCACGGCATCGGTGGGGCCGTCGCCGAATTTCATAAAGCGCTCGAGCTGGGCTTTTTGGCAGCTGAGGTTGTGCTCGATAGTTTCGGTGGTGAGGAGTTGGCGCTCCGCTGTTTTTCCGGAAGGATCCCCCACCCGACCTGTGGCACCGCCCACGAGGGCCACGGGCTTGTGGCCGGCACGCTGCAGGTGCACAAGGAGCATAATGGGCACGAGGTTGCCGATGTGTAGGGAATCGGCCGTGGGGTCGAAACCCACATAGCCGACGGTGCGCTCTTTTTCAAGTTGCTCGCCGGTACCAGGCGTGGTGTCGTGCACGAGTCCGCGCCATTTCAATTCATTGATCAGAGACATGGATGGGAATTTTGCGGCAAAGATAGGCTTTACGGCGGAAGTGCTGCGGCGATTCGCGGCGGGGA
>JAIVHQ010000262.1:0-6002 GCA_020200995.1 Flavobacteriales bacterium | reverse complement strand
TTTCGGCGAAAGCCGCAATGCTATTAGCGCACCTCGAGCAATACAGATTGACAAAGTGAAAGTCGCAAAAAAGAAAAGTGCTAACGAAGACGCTCGTAGAAATACACCACAGGCGGCAAGCTGCTCGCTCCCCTTTCGCTCAGCGTGTAGTAGCTGTAGTCATCGGGTAGAAACGCGATGGCTTCGCCCTGAGGTTCGGGTAGGTAGGGCACGCGTTCGGGCGCGCGCATGAAGGCATCGGCGAGAGATTCGTCGGTGGTGCGCGACCAGAGCCAGATGCGCTCTTTGGTCTTGAGCAGTATCTTCTTTCCGTCGGCGGAAATGGCCCCGCCTGTGACAAGCGTGACCGGCAGGGTGCCGTAGAGTTCGAGCGTGTAAGATTCTCCGTGTTCGTACGGGTATTCCAGGCGGTAAATTCGGGCCGGGAAGTCGCTTTTGGTCACGATGTAGAGATCGAGGGTGAGCGGGTCGAGGAGCAATGATTCGGCATCGCGGGGGCCGTCGGGGTACTTCAGGGTGATTTGGTCAACGCCTTCGGGCCCCACATTGCGCCATTGCAGCGAAGTATCGGCCGTAGCGGGATCGGGTTCGGGAAATCGGTAGATGTAAATTTCAGAATACACTTTGTTATTGTCGCCAAAATCGCCGATGTAGAGGTAAGGCACGCCGGGTTCGGGTCCGTCGCCTATGGCCATGTCTTCCCAATCGCGGTTGCCCGATCCGAGGACACGGAATATCCCTCTATTTGAACCATCGCTTCCCAGCAGGAAGATGCGGTTCATGTCGCCGCTGTCGTTGTGGCTCCACAGAAGGCCCTCTGCCCGTCTCGAGACTGCAAGCCCCGATGCTTGTGTGAGGTTGGGGTTTTGGAGTGATCCCAAAGCAGTGGCATCAGCGTACTTCTCTGAATCTACACCCATCGAATTCAGGATCACATCATAGGTCGCTGTGAAATATGAGGGCCCCGTGTTCAAGGGCTCCTGATCATCGTCAGACGAACAACTTGCTACCGAAAAGGCAGACACACACATCAAAACCAAACTTGCTTTCGTCATAGCGATTCATGTAAAAAAACCCTGCAACCAACTCTTTCGAGCGTGCTGCAGGGTTCTTGAGATTTATCAAACAGGGGTATTCACTCCCTGCAGAAAAAGAATCAGTACTTGTTTCCGCTATCGTCAGCAGGGTAGGCACCCATGTCGGTGCTTGGCTGCATGATGTCGGGTGCACGGTTTCCTGAAAGGTAAGAGAAATCTACCGTCACAGGGCTGAAGTTGTCAAATCCTGCACCGAGTGCGGGCGAGCCTGACATCAATCGGAGGTTGTGGTTCTCCATGGTGTTCATGGCACGTGGCTGGTTTTCGAAAGAATCGTAATCAGCCATAGAGAAAGCGTCAACGTCGTAGTCTTCAAACATCGGGTTGTTGTCGCCGGGGCCGCCCATTACAGTATTGAGTTGGTCTTCCATGGTCGATACTCCATCAGATGGAATAAACTCGTTTACAATTTCCTGGTGTGTTCCGTAGTACCAATTCCAGTCGTAATTGATGTTCTGGAGGTCGGCATCTTCAACCATGCGGATACCGCGCTTGCAGTTCACAATAATGTTGTTGTGGGCAAATCCGCGGGCACCGTTCTCAAAGTTGATGTTGGCACCACGACCCAAGCCTGCACGGCGAAAACCGCTGTTGAGGATGGTGTTGTTGTAAACCCCCATATTGGTTTGAACGGTGCTTCCGCCATCATCAGATGGCTTGAAAGCGTTGGTGGCACTACCAATACATACGTTGTAAGCAATGTTACCTACAGTTCCACCTTTAATGTTTATAACGTCACCGCCGTCAAATCCGACAAACTCGAATACGTTGCGCATGATGTTAAGCTTTCCTCCTACCGGACGGTAAAAGTCGTCGCGGACACCATAGATATAGCAGTCTTCCACGACTACTTCAGTCTGATCGCTTAGCGTCCAAAGACCGTAGCGGATGCTTCCGGCGCGGGGCGTGCCCGGTCCGCCTTCGCTTCCGAGGTATTCCATACGCACCCATCTCAGCAATACAGCTTTGGCTTGATCGCTGCACTGTATGCCGCCCCAGAGTCCTTCAAAGATGTTGGCCTCGGTGCGCATGGCTTCCGGCACCGACATGAGGATGGGCTGTGATTGGGTTCCTTCGGCGATGAATGCACCGTGTACTGTTATCTCTGGTCCGATGTCACCACCGTCACCTTCTGCGATGATGGTCACGCCGGGCTCCACGATGATTTCTTCATTGGCCGGAATGACCAGGTCACCTTTGAGGAAGTATGTCTGACCTGACAAAAGTGTACCTCTCATGGGACCTTCGAGGTCTACGGTGTTTTCGTCAATGTCTACGGTTTCTGCGACCTGGCCGTCACTTAAGGTGGGCCCGTCCTCATCATCGCTGCACGATACTGCTGCAAATGCAAAGCCGATAATGGCTGCATTGAAGAGTATTTTTTTAGTTGAAACTTTCATGTTACTTGGTTTTTGATGTTTGGATTTGAAAAATTTAAAGGGTGTATCTAAAGCCTATGAAATAGGTCTGGAGGTAGAAGTCTTCTCTTACAAGTACTGATTCACTCGCATCCACAGAGGGCAGTGCCGCAGCATTTGATTCGTTGGGCAGCAGGATGTCAGCACGCAAGGGGGTGTTCAGAATGTTGTTGACCTTCACGTAAGCTGTGATGTGCTTGCCAAAACGCTTCTCTGCCGAAAAGTCGAGCTGGGTAAATGCACGCTGCCAGATGTCGTTGTCGAGGTATACAGATACCCCGATGATTCGTCTTCCCGTATACACCATCGCGAGCTGCAGGTCGAGACCGCTTTTTTGGTCTTTGTACAGCAGTGAGGCATTGGCGATGTGATCAGACTGGCCTTGCAGTGGCCTGGTTTGATCGATGGTGCGGGAAGTGAGGTTGCCGGCGTCGTCGCGAAAGCGAAAGAGTTTGCTTGTGGTAATCTGCGAGTTGGTGTAGGTGTAGAATGCGCGGATGCCAAACTTGTTAAAATATTTGGTGTAGTCGAATTCCACACCGAAGTTATTGGCAGTTCCAAAGTTATTGGGCTGTAAGAAGATGGACTGTCCCTCTATCACGAGTGCGCTCTCGATGGGGTCATCTATCCGCTTGTAAAACACGCCGACCATGATTTGATCGAGCGGAGAGGGAAAGTGCTCCCAACGCAGGTCGAGATTATCGGCCTGGGTGCGCTGCAAAAAGGGATTGCCCCGCTCCCTGAAGTCTTCTTCGTTAATCTCGTAAGGAATGACTTCAAAAAAGTTGGGGCGGCTGAGCGACTTGAAGTAAGAGCCGCGAATATTGGTTTTGGCCGTGGGCATGTATTTGAGGTGCATGCTGGGGAGGATGTCCATGTAGTTAATATTACCTACGCGGCCCGGAACCTGCGGGGGCGAATCTGTATCCCATGAGAACAAGGTGTTCTCCACGCGCACCCCTCCGAGAACCTGGAGGTTTCCAACCAAAAACTTGAATTGCCCGTAGAGTCCGAGCACATCTTCCTGAGAGCGGTAGTTCAACGGGTCTGTTGGAGTTCCGCCCGGATTGTCCACAGTGAAAGCAGCGTCAAATATGCTTCCGCTCCAAATCTGGTTGCTCGGGCTGGGGTTGAGGCGGTACCGATCGAATGAATTGTCGCGGTTCTTGTGGCGGTACATTCCTCCGGCTTTAAATTCCACATCGAGGCCACCGATATCCTGATAATAAGTAACGTTCAGGTAGCCCGCGAGGTCGTTGTCGCTGTTGGACTGGTACCTTCTCGAAAACACGCGGTCGTAAATGAGTGGCTCCTGTTCGATCACCCCGTCCTCATTTCGAAAAGCGCCCGACAACCAGGTAAGTTCCGACATATCGGGATCGTCGGCGGTGGCCAGCGAATACACCGCCGACCAGTCTACTTTCAACGCTCCTCCGAGGAAGCGGTGATCTCCCTGAAGGGTCGAGTTGTAAATATTGCGGATCTGTTGCCTGCTCCTCAGGCGATACTCGATACGGCCAGTGCCCTCCCCTTGTGAACGTCCGAGGCGTAAATTGGTATCAACCCTGTCGCGGGTCTCCACATCGTTGAGCCCGATGTAAGCGTTGTACCAATCGATGCGGTGGTTTCGGTTGAATTCGTAATCGAGCTTGGCGTGCACCCCTGTCCTGATCTGCTGCACAGAAAATTGACGGTCCTGAATGACGTCGTAGGAGGGTGTGTTGGTCTCGCGGTCCGTATCAGTTTGGACAAAAATACTATTGGCGCCGCGGTAGGTGTTCTGGTAGCTTCCCGCCACGAGCACACCGAGCTTTCCGTCCATAAATCGATTACCGATGCTCAATCCGTAAATTTGGTTGGGCATGGGTTGCTCGTCAACAAAGTTGGCGTTATCGAGCGGAAATTCTTCGATGCCTGCGCGGTGGTCATTGCCGTTAAGTGCACGTGGCGACTTATTGGGCACCCCTGAGCGGTCCCAGGTAGTGAATGGGCGGTCGAAGTACATCTGGTTGTACCCTGTTCCGATGTTTACATTTAAGGTGAAACGATCGGGCGCACTTTTCATTTTCATGTCAATCACTCCGCCAATGGCATCGCCTTCCATAGAAGGTGTGAGGGCTTTGGTAACTTCGAGTCGCTCCAGCAGGTCGGAAGGGAAAATGTCCAGCGGCACATACCTGTTTCTCGTTTCGGGCGAGGGAATCTTAATTCCGTTGACAAGGGTGTAATTGTACCGCTTGTCCATGCCGCGCACAATGGCATGCTGGCCGTCGCCATTGTTGTTTCGTTCCAGCGACACGCCCGATACGCGCTGCACCACGTTGGCCACGGTGATATCGGGAGAAACCTCGATGGTTTTTGCGGAAATCACGTTGATCACATTGTCTGCGTTCTTCTCACTGGCCCTTGCACTGCGGTCATTGTCCTGCCGCATTCGGCCCACGATTTCCACCTCACCGAGGTCAAGACCCGACTCTGCCATCTGCACATCTACAATGACAGCGTTGCCCTCTGAAACATTAATTTCAATGCGCTGCCTTTCGAAAGAGATAAAAGAGACTTCTAACGTGTGTTTTCCCTTTGGAACATTTTTGATGTTGTACGATCCGTCGAGCCCTGTCACACTGTGCAGCTGTGTTCCCGCAATCAGCACCATAGCGCCGGTGAGGGGTTCGCGCGTTTGCTTGTCGCTGACCACGCCGCGTACTTCAGCTCCGAATGACTGAAAAAAAGTGAGTAAAAGAAAAACAGATAAAATTGAAAACTTGACTGACACCACTTGCGGTTTAAAATTCAGGGCAAAAGTATTCGGACATGTTGCGCAGGTGGTTATCTCAAATTTAAGGTTGGATTAATTAAGTTCATTCCGGAATTGACACCTGATTAACTCAGGCTAAATTGACAGCTGTGCACAATTAGAAGTGCGCTCTCTTTACGCTGGTAATAAACAACTACCGCGATAAAACCCGGTTAAATCTATATTAAGAATCTTGCACATTTCCCTAAAGCGGAGCGTGGATCATCCGTTAGATTGGTTTTTGAGGGTGGCACTTGTTTTATCCTTTTGCGGGAGATACTTTTACCAAGAACCTTGAACTGATCTACTATTCTCCAGGATTACTTCAAAGGGAAAAGGCCAGGCTGTCACGTCTGACTGTTTTTTTTATGCCCAAAAAATCCTTCAAGCTGAAAAAGCTTGGGAGTATGCGCCGTCGCGGGAGGGGATTCACGCATTTGTTGCCGCACCGGAAAGGGTGCGGCGAGCCCGGTGTAGAGGCGTAAGATTTTCCGCCTCGACACCGGGAAAAGCCGACAGCCGCTTACGCCTGCGAAAAGCAGGCAGGCGTCTGACTGTTTTTTTATGCCCAAAAAATCCTTCAAGCTGAAAAAGCTTGGGAGTATGCGCCGTCACGGGAGGGGATTCACGCATTTGTTGCCGCACCGAAAAGGGTGCGGCGAGCCCGGGTGGGGGAGCCTCGATGAAAAA
>JAIVHQ010000261.1 GCA_020200995.1 Flavobacteriales bacterium | reverse complement strand
ATCTTCGGGGCAATCGATGTCGGGGGCTTCCTCGTCGGTAACCACCACGTTGAATGTGCAGGCAGAGGTGTTGCCATCCTCGTCTTCGGCGGTGAAGGTGATTTCTGTGCTACCCACAGGGAAGGCGCTTCCTGAGACGGGCCCTTCAGTTTGGGTCACTGTTACAGCACTGCAATTGTCAGTAGCATCGGGATCAACGAAGCTCACAACCACTTCGCAAAGACCGGGGGCAGTCTCTGCAGTAATGTCTTCGGGGCAATCAAAGACCGGAGCTTCGATATCGTTCACGGTCACTTCAAAGCTGCACTCCGCGGTGTTGCCCGAGGCATCTGTTACGGTGTAGGTTTCTACCGTGGTACCTACCGGAAAGATGCCGCCCGATCCGATTCCGGCGGTGAGTTCCGTGTTAGCACCAGGGCAATTGTCGGTGCCTTCAGGCGCTGTGTAATTAACCACTGCAGAGCATTCGGCCGGATCGTTGTCGACGGTGATGTCGCCCGGGCAAGTGATTTCGGGGTCTTCATCTTCGGTCACGGTCACCGTAAAACTGCATTCTGCTGTATTCCCGGCGGCATCAGTTGCTGTGAAGGTCACAGTGGTTTCTCCTGTCGGAAAAATCTCGTCCGATGCGGGGCCTGCTGTTTGCGTCAGGGTTTCACCCGGACAGTTATCAGTCACAGCGGGGTCGGCAAAGGAGACCACCGCGTCGCAATCACCCGGTGCTGCGGCGATTTCAATGTCGGCGGGGCATGTGATTTCGGGTGGCGCTACATCGGTTACCGTTACGGTAAATGAGCAGGAAGCCGTATTTCCTTCCTCGTCCGTTACGGTGTATTCTTCCGTTGTGGTTCCGATGGGGAAAGTACTTCCTGAACCGAGACCACCTGTTTGTGCGGTTGTGGCATCGCCACAGATGTCGGTGCCCACAGGCGCGGTGTAGTTCACCACAGCATCACAGTCGTCGGTTACCTCGACCACAATGTCGTCGGGGCAATCGATTACAGGTGCACTGATATCGATTACATTGATCACCACCCTGCAAAATGCGCTGTTGCCTTCGGCGTCGAGGGCTTGAAAGTCTACACTGTTTTCACCTGCCGGAAAAGCCGAACCACTTGGGAGTCCGCCGAATTGAAACACGGAAGGCTCGCCACAATTGTCCGTAGCATCGGGAAGGTCGAAAGTCACGATGGCTGAGCACTCGTTTTCAGCTGCATCCACAGTGATGTCGTCAGGGCAGTCGAATACGGGGTCTTCCTGGTCTTCAACGATGACGAAAAAGGTGCAGGAATTGGTATCACCTTCGTCGTTTGATACTGTGAATGTCATTTGCGTCACGCCTACGGGAAAATCAGAACCGGAAGGCAGCCCGTTCACCTGTGTCGTTGTCACGTTTGTGCCGCTACCTGTGCCTACCGGCGTGGTGAAATTGACCACCGCACTGCATTCACCGAGGTCGTTGCCCTGGGTGATATTGCCTGGACAGATGATGGAAACTTGGGCCGAAAGGTAGGCGGGCAGGCAGAGAGAGACAATAATCAGGGCGATAGCCGGGAGTGAACCGAGCGTTCGATAGAAGTGGACCATATATGTTCAGGGTTAAATTTCCTGCTACTCAAAAATAAGGTAAACCTTGCGGCACGTGGTGTACCCCCTGATTAAACTTTTCAATAGTCATATATGAACATCTTTTAACAAATGTTTGAGGCTGTTCTAATCAGCCTCTTTTTCGTCACTTGTTGAGAAAAGATGACCGCAATTGTGGCAGTAATTGGCGCCTTTGATGTGGTGTGTTTCCTGGCAGTTTCTGCAAGCTGTGATGACTTCACTTTCGTCATTGTCATTCCCTGCCTTTTTTTCCTGAGAATTCGCATACATTTCCGCTCCCACAATGCCCGTTGGGATCGCTATAACACTGTATCCGAGCAGCATCAGGAAGGAGGCCAAAAATTGCCCGGGAATGGTTTGCGGATAAATGTCACCAAATCCCACCGTGGTCATTGTCACAATGGCCCAGTAAATACTTAGGGGTATGCTGCGAAATCCGTGTGACGGCCCTTCGACCAAATACATCAGCGCACCGGCAATAATTACCACCACCACCACCCCGAAGAAGAAAACACTGATTCGGTGCCTGCTTTTGTTGAGTGAGCGGAGTAAAATGAAGCCTTCCGACACAAAGCTCGTCATGCGCAAAACGCGAAATATCCGCAACAGGCGAATTACCCGTAAAATCGCGAGGTACTGGCTTCCAACCACGATCAGGCTGAGGTATGCCGGTATAATGGAGAGGAAATCAATAATTCCGAAAAAGCTGAATATATATTTTTTTACATTGATAACCACCCATATGCGGGCAATGTACTCCAATGTGAATGCAATGGTGATGATCCATTCAAAGGTGTGGAGGAAAGTGCCGTATTTTTCAGCTATGAAATCGACGCTCTCGAGCATAACGGCGATCACGCTGAGGGCTATCAAGATGATCAGTGCTACATCAAAGAATTTACCCGACTTAGTGTCTGTGCCGAAAATGATAATAAACAGGCGTTGCTTCAGTGATCGGTCGCGGTATTGGCCAGGCTCCCCGGCATAAGTTTCACGTGCGTAATTCATCCTTTTTTTCGCGGGCATCGGCGATGAATGTATGAAGTTTTTTTAAACTTGCATAACGCGCGTTTTCAAAGCTTTAGCGGGCTAAAGCGCGAAAATGCAACGTGGCATTTCGCATTTTATGGATAAGTCAATATCAATTTATGCCCGTATTTTAAAACCTCAGTTCCAAAACAGAACTTTGTTCGTTGCAAGCATCTACTCTTTTTTAGGTCGAACATTTTATTTACAGACGTTCTGAATCCTGAAGAATAATCGAACTCAGGTTTCTAGTCAAAGCCGAGAGTCGCCATTGAGATGGAGGCGTAGGGCAGTTTTGTGATGGGCAGATAGAGTTAGACGCAACTTTTTACACCATCATGCCGCTGCTGCTTGCGCAGGGTTCACCGAAGCGTGAGTGTCCGGAAGTCGCTTATTCATCACGGCAAACCACAGCGGGGGAACCGCACTTAGCAACATCATTCCGGGATATCCGGTGGGCATTTGCGGACTTTCCGGATGGTGCTCCAGAAGCTGGTATTTTTTTGCTGGTTGAAAGTGGTGATCGCTGTGGCGAGAGAGCTCGAAAAGCATGAGCCGACCCACGACGTGGTTCGAATTCCAGGAGTGGGCGGGCCGCACCCGCTCGTAACGCAGCTCCGAGAGTTTTTTTCTGGCCAGGCCGTAGTGCTCGATGTAGTTCACCGTCTCGAGTAGCAGGAAGCCACCGATGGCTGCAATGGTGTATACCAAAGTGACTTTCCAACCGAAAACAAACAGGATACCCGCCCACCAGGCCAGTTGAATAATTTGGAAAATCAACATTTCATTTTTTAAACTCCAAAATGATTTCCCGCTGCGTTCGAGCTGCTTTTTTTGAATATGCCAGGCAGAGATGTAGCCGTACACCGCTGAGCGGATCCAGAAGTGATAGAGGGTTTCGTTGCGGCGAGAAGAGGCCGGGTCTTCATGCGTGCTCACATTCTTGTGGTGGCCGTAGTTGTGCTCGATGAAAAAGTGCATGTAGCCGCTCGGCAGCAAAAGGAGTTTTCCGAGCGTTTTTTCAAAACGGCTGTTGCGGTGCCCCAATTCATGGGCTACGTTGATGCCCAAACCGCCCAGCACCATGGAGAGCGAGAGGGTGAGGCCGACGATTTCATAGGTTTGCCAATTTTGCCCTTCGAGGGCAAAGAGGTAGGCCGCCACCGAAAGGTATACAGCAGGAAGTACCATGTACAACATGAAATCATACGCGCGATCATCTTTTCGCATCTCGAGCTCCGCCGATTCGATGTTTTTCGGGTCGGGCTTAAATAGCAACTCGAGCAGGGGAATCACCCCAAAGGCAAATATTACAGCCCCGAAGGTCATCCATCCGCCGGTATAGATGCCTAGAAGGAAGAGCGCTGGCACAATAAAAACCAGGAGATATTTGAGCACTTTTATTTTCATGTTTTCGCAGCACATCTGCCTCCTTACTATCGCCTTTTCCTTTGGCTTCCAGTTTTTTGATGTTGATCAGTCCATACTGCTGAATGGCGAGCAGGGGCAGCACAATCTCCTCCCTCAAGGCAATGCTCGCTTTGATGGAAGGGTTGGTTTCGAGAAGCTGTCGCTGACCCGATACCTCGAGCAGGTAGCGCCTCGCCCTTTCTGATTCTTCGTAGATCATGGTCCAAAACTCGCCGAATTCCGGGTCATCTTTCATGTATCGCGTCAGGGGGAAGAAACTTTTCGATAGCGACTGCATGGAGTTTTCTGCCAGGGTTCTGAAAAACAGGGAGGTCTTGTATAGCTCTTTGATTTCGTCGAGGCGTCCCGCTTCGTCGAATTTGGCGAAAGCCGCACCGACGCCGTAAAATCCGGGTACATTCTGCTTGAGCTGACTCCAGGCACCTACGAATGGAATGGCCCGCAAGTCTTCAAATTTTAGTTCGCTACCTCCGCCGCGCTTCGAAGGGCGGCTCCCGATATTGGTTTCGCCGTAGTAACGAAGGGTGCTCATTTTTTCCAGAAAGGGAATAAAGCAGGGGTGGGCTTTGAAATCGCTATAAGTCTTGTAGCTGAACGCCGAAAGCTCTTCGAGTATTTCACGGTCCTTCGCCGAAAGTTCCTTGTCGGGATTTTCGAGCACCTGATTTTCGAGCCCCGCTGTGAGCAGTTGCTCCATATTGTGTCGCGAAGAGTCGCCCGTACCGAAATTAGAACTGATCGTTTGGCCCTGGATTGTGAGCTGAATCTGACCGCTTTCGATGGTGGGACCGAGGGATGCGTAAAACTTATGTGTGTTTCCACCACCACGCGCGGGAGGCCCGCCTCGCCCGTCGAAGAAAATAACGCGCAATCCGTGTCTCCGCGATACTTCAGTGATGGCTTCCTTGGCCTTAAAGATGCCCCAGTTGGCGGTGATATAGCCACCATCCTTGGTGCCGTCGCTGAAGCCGAGCATCACCACCTGCTTGTTGTACCGCCGCTTGATGTGCTCTTTATAAATGGGTTGACTGTAAAGTTTTTCCATCACATCTCCCGCATGTCTCAGGTCGTCTACCGTTTCGAAAAGCGGAATTACATCGAGGTACATGTGATCGCCCTCGCCCAGACCCGCAAGCCGCCCCATACCAAATACCCGCGCCACATCAATCTCGCCGCGGCAATTGCTGATGATGTATCGGTAGCAGCCTTTCACGCCGTTTCGGCGCTGTATTTCGTCCATGGCATAGAAGCTCGCAAAGGTGTCGTCGAGGATGGGGTCTTCTAGTTTCGGTCTTGTCTTCAGCGGTTTCAACGCGAACAGTGCATCCATATCATTATCGAGGTCAGCATCCCGGCTGCCTTTCGGCAAAAAGGCACGGAGCAGGTCGAAACTCTTCTTGATCACGCGGCTGTCTTGGCGAATGTCGATGGTGCTGAAGTGAAATCCGAAAATTTTCAACTTCACCCGCAGGTTGTCGAGTTCTTCCAAAAACAGGCCGTTGTGGTCGGTAATGATGATTTCCCGGAGCTCGTCGAGTTTTTTCATAAAGCCTTCTTTGGTGATTGCAGGCTTTTCGGGTTGTTCGTAAGCTGACTTGTACAGCTGTATTTCCAGGTCTGTGATCAGCTTTTCAACGCCGCTGAAAGTGATGCGCCTTTTCAAACGGCGCAAGTCACGGTGATAGGCTTTAAAGACAGAAATGCGTAGGCGATCGGCCACCTTCAGGGTGGTATCGATGGTGACGTAGGGATTACCGTCACGGTCGCCCCCCGGCCAAAATCCAAGCTGAATCAGGCTGTTGTTTTTCATAATCTCATCGGCTTTGGGGCCAATCAGTGCCGCCACATCCCGGTATATTTCGGGAATGGAGTCATAAAAAATATTTTCGAGGTACCAGGTCAGACTAACAGCCTCGTCGAAAGGAGTGGGTTTTTCTTTTTTGAAAAAAGGAGTCTTACCAAGCTGTGCGAGAAACATTTTGATCGATCGCAGGTTGTTGGTTTTCACAGCTTCCGCCAAATCAGTGATGATTCCGAGCACGGCGCCGGGGTAGAATTGTGTGGGGTGCGCCGTAAGAACGATCCGCACCCGGAATTTTTCCAGTGCTGTGTAAAGTTTATCCAGGGCATTTCGGTTGGCCGCCGTTTGATAAAAAGCCTGAAAAGAGCCACTGCCGCGCAGGTCGTGGACCCTTTTGTAGGCAGCATCTTCGAGCGCGTCAACCAGGGTGATTTGCCTTTCGGTAAACTGTACAAAGCGAAAGAGTTGATCTGTCCTGTCCGATTCATTCTTGTAGCCCGGCACTTTGTCGAAGAAAGAAGTGACAATCTCATCAGGCGTCATGCCTTGTTCCAATCCGTCTTTGCAGGCATTGCTCAACAATGGCAGGAGGATGCCTGTTCGGTGCACCCCATCGATGCCAAGAGTCAAAAAGAGGGAATTGTAAACTTGATAGCGCAGCAGCACTAAATCAGAAAAAGCGTCTCTATTATCTTTCATTGTAGTGTCATATTTGAAACGATGAAGGTACAAATTCACAATTCTGTTACAAGAAGTGAATTGATTTTCTCTCGCCCGTAAATTGCGCTAACTTTGCACGGTTTTTATGGAAGGAAAATCAGCGTCGGCAACAGAAACAGGATTCAAGGAGCTTTACCCTTATCAGGAAGAAGCTATTGATCAAATTTTTACGGAGTTGGACAAGTCGCCTGAGAAGGCAGACGTCCTCTTTCAGCTGCCCACGGGCGGTGGAAAAACGGTCATTTTCTCCGAAATATCCCGTCAATTTATCGAGCGCCGCAATAAGAAGGTGCTCATCCTCACACATCGCGTGGAATTGCTTGTGCAAACCACCCGCGCCCTGGATACCGCCGGGGTAAAGAGCAAAATCATCGACAGGGATGTGAAGGAACTCCACGACCGCGATGAGTACGATTGCTTCGTGGCCATGGTCGAGACCCTCAACAACCGACTCAATGAGAACGAAAATTACATTACCAATGTCGGTTTAGTAATCGTAGATGAGGCCCACTACAACTCTTTCCGAAAGCTGTTTAAGTTTTTCGAAAAGGCCAATATGCTGGGCGTGACGGCCACACCGCTGAGCTCGAACCGCAACCTACCGCTCAACGAGAATTATCAATCCCTCATCGTTGGCCACAGCATCGCCGATCTCATCAAAGCGGGCTACCTCAGCAGTGCCACGACATATACATACAATGTAAATCTACGCTCACTCAAGGTCGGCCCTGATGGCGACTACACCGTGGGCTCGCTCGACAGGCTCTACAGCTTATACACCATGCAGGATCGGCTGCTCTCCTCTTACGAAGAACGCGCCCACGGCAAGAAGACGCTTATTTTCAACAGTGGAATCGCCACTTCCATTCGCGTTTATGAGCTGTTTAAAAATGCGGGCTATAAGGTGAAGCACCTCGACAGTACATTTACTCCCACCGACCGCCGCGATACCCTCGATTGGTTCCGAAATACGCCCGACGCTATCCTGACATCCGTCGGCATTCTCACCACGGGTTTTGACGAACCTTCGGTGGAGGCCATTATCATCAACCGGGCCACCCGCTCCCTTACCCTTTACCACCAAATGATCGGTCGAGGATCGCGCATCACCGATACCAAAAGTAAGTTTGCCATCATCGATTTGGGCAATAATGTACAGCGCCTCGGCCTGTGGCAGGACTACATTAACTGGGCGGATATATTCAAGTTTCCCGAGCGCTATTTCGAGCAAATTCAGGAGCGCGATACCAACCTGATGGCCGACTACAACTACGAAAGGCCACCTTCGCTCATTGAGTATTTCTCCGCCAATACGGAAGAGGACGAATTCGATATGAAGGCGACTTACAACGACCTTCAAAAGCGTGGGCTTAAGCCCAAAAAGGCCATTGATCTTTCGATCGATAACCACGCCACGCAAATTTTTAAGAACGTGGATGACTATTACGACGCTTTGGAGCTGGTAGACTTGCTCGGCGAGGAAATCGAGTACCGCTGTCGCGTGTATTGCAACAGCCTGCACAGCGCCACGGAGAGCTACTGCCACTGGCTCATTGAGACCTATGTGCGGAAGCTCAAGAATACCGTGCGCCTCGAAATGATGTGAGTATGACGGGTGCGGATGTCAACATTCACCCCTCCTGGAAAAGGGCCCTCGCAGAGGAGTTTTCAAAGCCTTATTTTAAAGACCTCGCAGATTTTTTGCAAATTGAATATGGATGTGAAACGGTGTATCCGCCTGCTGCGGATATTTTTCGCGCCCTCAACACCACTCCGCTCGACAATGTAAAAGCCGTGATTTTGGGACAGGACCCTTACCACGGCCCGGGCCAGGCCAACGGACTGTCTTTTTCTGTGGCTCCCGGGATTCAGATTCCGCCTTCGTTGAGAAATATTTTCAAGGAAATTCAGAGCGACCTCAACCTGTCACCTCCTGATTCGGGCGATTTGGAACCTTGGGCGCGTCAGGGAGTACTTTTGCTCAATGCAACCCTCACAGTGCGGGCGCACGAGGCTGGTTCACATCAGAAAAAAGGTTGGGAAGAATTTACCGACGCAGTGATTCGCGCCGTCAACGAGGAATGCGAAAATGTGGTATTTATGCTGTGGGGCAGTTATGCTCGAAAGAAAGGAGCATTTGCCGATCGCGAAAAACATCTCGTATTGGAATCACCACATCCATCGCCGCTTTCTGCGCACCGAGGGTTTCTCGGAAACAGGCATTTCAGCCAGGCCAATACCTTCCTGTCGGAACGCGACGTGGAGACGATTGACTGGAGGCTTTGACACCTTACGATGCCATCCAAATAAGGAGGACGATGATCGCTAGAATAAAAAGTGCAAAAAGGACCGGTCCTGCTATATCCGGTTCGAGTTCTTTATTCGGCTTTTCGAGCATGTTGTGCAATTTTAGCGCGAAGATATAGAATCTTAAAGAAATTTTTGACGGCTGCCGCAAATTCGTCGATTGACGTTGCCATTGCTCATTTAATTCGTGATTTGGGGTTTTGCTGCGCGGGCATTTAAAGATTGCTGAAAGCATGGCTGCATGGCGTTTTTAAAATTTGTATTAACTTCATCTCCAAACTTGTGCGCATTCTATGAAAAAAGTGTGTATTGAGTGTGGAGATACTTTCAGTGGACGGGCAGATGCGAAGTACTGCTCTGACCACTGCAGAAGTAATTTTCACAACAAAAAATACGGGATCAAGGCCCCCATCGTTAGGCGGGTAAATGCCGCCTTGCGGAAAAATCGCAAGATACTTGAAGCCCTGAATCCCGAAGGCAAATCGAGGGTGAGTAAAAAGGACCTTGCCAAGAAGGGATTTGATTTCAACTACTTCACCAATATCTACAAGACGAAGGCCGGTAAGGATTACTACTTCTGCTATGAATATGGCTACATTCACACCGGCAATGATTGGTACACATTGGTAGTAAAGCACGAATACGTTTAACCATTATTCGTGATTCCTGCCTCAAGCCACAGCCTCGGCTCGGGTATCTTTGTAGTTGAAGTACCTGGTCAGTACCAGCCCCGCTGCTATATGCCACACCCCCCACCAGGCAGCCACCAATGCCATACCGCCATTGGCACCAAAAAAGGTGAAGATGATGATGAGCCCCAGCCCCGAATTTTGAATCCCTGTTTCGATGCAAAGTGACCTGCACTCCGCTTCCGAGAGTCGCGATAGCTTTCCAAAGCCGTAACCGATGCCAAATGCGATCCCGTTGTGCAGGGCTACCAAAAAGAAAACTGTGGTCAGGTGGGCCTTGAAAGCCTCGAAATTATTGAATAAAGCCACTACGATAAAGGCGATAAGAATGAAAAAGCTCAGCCATTTCACAGGCTTTTCAATGGTGGCCGCCGTTTTTTGCGAAAGCTTTTTAAGTCCCATACCCAATGCCAACGGCAAAACCAGCACAAGAAGCACCGTTTGCAAAATATCTTTGAAAGAGATGGCAAATGACT
>JAIVHQ010000061.1 GCA_020200995.1 Flavobacteriales bacterium | reverse complement strand
GCATGATGCAGCGGAGCATCTATCTTAAAATTCATATGAGATTCAAAAAGGAGCCGCTTGATGAGCGATTTTCGTAATAATACCTTCATAATGAACCGCAAGGTTCCGCTGAATTTGCAATGCTGCGGCCAGGCAGGCAGGCAATGCTGCGAAAAACAATTGACATGATCCGACTTCTTAAACGGAAAAACCATATGATTTTCAAGTACAAGAAGATTTGCTATTTTTGATGGATGAAGCCATTTATCTTTCTTTCGGTTTTTTGCCTCTTTGTCTTGTCCGCTTGTGATAAAGATGACTCCACACCCCGATCCACCGCCTCCTTCATCGCTACAATCGACGGAGAAATAATCCAATTCCAAGACCCCAAGGTCTTTATTAAAAGAGAAGAGGGTATTCCATTTTCACAAGAGATCACAGCACAGGTTGTCGCAGACGACTTCGTTGAGCGGACGATAAAATTTATTTACGCCGGTGATTTAAACAACGCAGGAACTGACGGGAATTTTTCCATTATTATGGGCGTTTATTACGAAAACGACTACGCAGACAGCTGGAGAAACACGGGTGGTCCCGGAGGAATTGATCTTACATTGAATGGTTACCCTTTGCAGAGTGCGTCGGGAACTCTCAGTGATTTTTCCGCAGCTAACGGAAGTGACACCCTGTTTATCTCAGAAATTTCTTTCGAAAATATTCCCATTCGATACGCTGATTTTTGATTTGGTGATATTTCTGTGATCGGGAGTTGGTGCAACGAGCATCCTTGTTTTAAGTGACATAAGATTCAAAAAAGAGCCGCTTGATGAACGAATTTCGAAATAAAGAGCATCCTTATAACGAACCGCAAGGTTCTGCTGCATTTTAAATGCTGCGGAAAGTCAGCCCAAGCAGTCCGATTCACATTCCTCCATCCTCCCTACCTTTGCCAAACAATCCACCCGAAAAACGGTTTCTCTCATATGAACGCAGAAGACAAGATAATTCCCGTTGCCATCATCGGTGGAGGGCCGGTGGGCATCGCAGCAGGTGCCGAGTTGAAGAAAAAAGGCATCGACAGCCTGATCATTGAAAAGGGCGCGGTGACCGAATCCATTCGCCGCTACCCGAAGCGGATGAAGTTTTTCAGCACCGCCGAAAACATCGAAATTGCCGGGGTGCCCTTTGCCACGGGCAATGTGAAAGCCGATCGCAATGAAGCCATGCAGTATTACCGGAAGGTGGCTGCGTATTTCAAGCTCGACTTTGCCCTGCACACCGAGGTGTCGGGGATTCGGAAAGAAGGCGACTTGTTTCACATCGAGATCAAAGACGGCCCTGCGCTGCGGGCTGAGAAGGTGATCATCGCCACGGGATATTTCACCAAACCGCGGCTGCTGGGCATTCCGGGCGAAGAGCTGCCGCACGTTCATCACTATTATGACGAGCCCTACGCCCATTCTTTCGGTAAGGTGGTGATTGTAGGCGCGGGCAACAGCGGTGTGGAAGCCGCCCTTGAGCTCTACCGCCACGATGTGGATGTAACCATCGTAGCGCGCGGTGAGGACATCAAGCCCACGGCCAAATACTGGCTCGTTCCCGACCTCAAAAACCGCATCAAAGAGGGAAAAATCAAACTCATCACGGAGAGCAGTGCCGTATCGATCGAGGAAGGAAGCATCACCATCTCCAACCGCAGCGGCGAAGAAACCGCGCTTCCCGCTGATGCGGTTTACCTGCTCACGGGCTACCTTCCCGACGCCTCCTTTTTAAGAAATTGCGGCCTCAAGCCCGATCCTGAATCGCTGATTGTTCCTTTTGACGAGGCGAGCTACGAGACCGACATCGAGGGGATGTACCTCTGCGGCACGGTGATGGCCGGGGTACACACTGAAAAAGTGTTTATTGAAAACGGCCGCGACCATGCCGAAATCATCGCTGCGCATATCGAAGCTGCCGCGAAACCGATGAAGGTCGAGGGGTGAATATTTTTGCGGAAGCGACGCAAAGCGCCTGTAAAATAAGCGGTCGAAAAATATTGGAAAGTCGCCCGAAAACATTGCTCAAAACCTTTGTTTCGTTAAAATACCCTACCTTTAGGCATCAAAGCTGAAGGTCCGGTGTAGGACTCACAGGCGGCACGAGATTTGTAAACATCACTGAGGAGGACAGAAATTCCCGAATCATGAAATTATCGAGGTACATCTTTGCGTATACAGCGGTCCTGCTATTCACAGTGCAGACAAGCTACGCGCAAACCAAAATGTACGGAATCAATGTAGGTCTGGGAACCACTGAAATAGTCCCCGAAGGAGATGAATCGGCTTTCGTATCTCCGATTGAAGCCGAAAATGAAGATTTTCTACAAATTGGATTGGACTACCAATATGCCCCCGGCAATTCGAGCATTTTCTTTAAAAGCGGACTGATGTACAATGCCCGCGCGAGCGAAGACAGGGCCCTCGATTATCTCCGTGTGCCGCTGGGCATCGATATCGGAATCGGCAATGCCTTTCAATTCATCTTCGGTGCCAGTGCATTTGCAAGTTACTTACTGGCTCACACCGGTTATGATGACAATGCGGCCTTCATAGACACCAAACAGCGGTTTCAGATTGGCTGGGGTGGCAACCTCGGCTTCGGACTCGACCTTTCTGAGCGCGTGAACTTCAACGTGATGTACCACCGAAATTTTGACCTCACCGAAATGTACACGGTGGAGCCTGTCGGCAAAAATAATGAGCTTTCTGAAAATTTCACAGGTCAGGACGGGTTCGTTAAGATGGGGCTCAATTACAAAATTTTGGTTCCCTGATTTTCTCGCGCGAGGGTCACCCGAATTACCTCTCACACTCATTTTTCTTTTTGCCGTTTGAGGCAATCCTATACTTTTGTTTACGGTATGAAGAAAATCCTCCGGCATTCCCCGATCCTTGTGCTGCTCCTTGCGGCATTTTTGTTTTCAGGCCTTTCGGCAAAATCACAGAGAGCCACAGGTAGAGGCATTGCCCCCCTCGCCGAGATCGAGATGCGCATTGACACCTTGTCATTTAATTACAGCCGCGACCGCGTTACCTTTCGCGGAGAGCGCCACCTGGCGTTTCGGTACGACAAAGACGAAACTGTTGTGGAATTGAGGATGACGCCGGCCGACCGGCTCCCCGAACGCCCGCAATTGGAGCTCCTTCCCTCGCCCGATTTTGACGTCCTTGACACCCTCACCTATATAGATAGCGACAACGGCGGGTATTTCCGAACGCGATTAAGGTTCAAATCTCTTTCCGATACCGATTTTCTGAGCCTCACCATCGATACCCGCACAGCCGGTGAAGCGCGCACCATTTCCGTTCCACTGTTGCCTTACACCCGCACACGTGCCGAGATACCCACGGGCAATGACGATCTCTACATAGGTGAAGAGAAGCGTTTTGAAATCACTACCACCCACCTGAACAACCTTGTGCTGGACGGGATGTGGAAAACGGAGGGCGATCTCGAATACCGCCTTTTCGAAAAAGGTGGCACAGGGTACCTCGCCGTAATTCCCGGCAGCGCGGGAGCTCACGAACTCGAGGTCACCCTTGAAACCAAGCGGCCTATGCTGACCGCCACACTCGAAACCACCTTTGAATTGGATCCGATCACAGTGAGTTTCCTCGCACGCGGCTCCCGACTCATCTTTCTGAAAATGGATCAGAAGGAAATAATCCGCGAAAAAGACGATGTAAATGGTGTAGAAGTACAAATTGACTCCCACCGTTCCCTCTCCATAAACAACACCTACCGCATCGAGGACCGCGAGGAAAGAGGCGGACACCTCGTGGCAGAGCTTTACACGCAGCGGCGCCTGAGCAATGATCGGGTGCTCTGCATCCTTAGGCCTTATGCCAACCACCGCATCACCGACGGCTACCTCTTCATCAAAGACGGCGACAAACCCGAATTCATCACCAATATCAACATTGCTCCCGACGCCGAAATTCAATCGATTGCCATACTCCGCGAAGGCGGTGAGTGGGTAAGTACGCGCACCGTCAAGCCCGGAGAGACCCTTGATCTGCGCCTCGAAGGAATCGGGATGCTGCAGGCACGCTTTCATTTCGAAGGACTTGAAATTTTGGAGCGCGACAGCATCACCCGCACCGAGCGCTCCGTGCATTTCCGCCTGCGCGTGCCGGTAGATGTGAAGCAGAGAACCATTGAAATCTACAACCGGGACAAAAAAATGGGGATAGCCCTCGCGGTTGCTGAGTACCAAAGGCCGAGACCTTTGGACTTTGTAACAGTAAATTACGGCGAAGGACAAAAAACCCTCAGTGAACTGGACAATACCATTCTCTACAACCATGCGGTCAACGATGTGATCATTGATTTTGACCGCGACAAAATTGACCGTGGCGACGAACTCTACGGGCGGCAGTGGCTGGAGGTGGAAGTCCGGCTCAAAGGACCGAAAAACGAATTGCTCGAAATGCAGCAAATTCCGCTGATCGCCGTGTGCCCGGGATCGGCTTCTCCGCGTTCGGAATTTTACGGACAGAAAAATTGCGCGATGCAAGCCATCAGCATCAACAGCATCCTTTCTCAAAAAACGCACAGCCTGGATTCCTGGTCAAAGATTGAAATCCTCATACGCCACAAAACCGAGCGGTACGAAGGCGAAGGATACAGCAAACGAATTGACATTGTCAGGCAAAGATTTACCACTTTTGATGTAGAACTATCGCTGCCTGCAGGATTGGTGATTCAGCGCTTCGGCGAGGCCAATTTCGAAGGGCTCGCGGGTATCTCCCTCGCCATGCTGGCCCAATTGAGCTTCTACGACCGCGAAGCCGTTCAAAAACAAAAGCCGTACAAACTCGGAGGCGGATTTTTGTTCATCAACGCTTTTAACTTAAATCCCGAAGTCACAGACCGCGACCTCGGCATCGTGGTGCTCGGCTCGGTGTACCCCACCGGCGCCGACCGAAAACTCAGTTTTCCGCTTTACGGGGGCGGTGGGTATTTTCTCAATGATGCACAGTTTTTTCTGCTGTTGGGATTGGGAATCAGGTTGAGTTTTTGATGGATCTTCGTGCAAAAAATCAGGCAGAGAATGGTGCCGTATTCAAGTAAATTTCCGCAGGTCGGAGATCCCGCTCTGCGGGGACGAATGTCGCTGCGGAGCAATGCGATTCATGGAAGCAAGATTCCTTGTGATCTAATTTCGAATTAAAGTATGAGCTCCGCAGTGCCATGCGTCCGCTGCCTTGCAGGTCGAAGATCCTGACTTTAGCATGGAATCTTCGACCTGCGGAAATATTCTTCACAGTTTGATCGGCATTGATAATTGCATCAATCAGGCCACTGCCATCTCGTTTTCCGCGAAAGCGAAACCGCACATCATACAATAAACCGCCAAATGAGCTTGCCGAGAATGGTGCCGCGCTCGCTCACCCACGTGCCCGAGGTGGAGTCGTAAACCTGGTTGACGATCAGGAAGAAATCCGTCCCGATCTTGGGAATGATCTGGAGCCTGAAGTTCAGGTTGAACTCATCCCCGGCACTGTTCCACTGTGTGAGAACTGAACCAAATACATTGGGATTTACCGCGTATTCGATTCTGGAGCCGATCAGGTCAGTTTCGAAAGCTCCGTAGGGCAGCTCTATCACATTTCTCTCGTAGCGGAGGCTGATATTGAAATGTTTGTTGGTGCGCCACAGCAGGTTGGAGCGGGCCTGCGTCGAAGTACCGTCGTAAAACTCACCGTGAATCACCTTGGTGTAGAGTGAGAAAGTGCGACCCTGAAACGTCTGAAACTCCCCTTCGTACTGTCGCCACCAGTAGGATCCGACGGGGATCACCACCCCGGGCGAGATTTCAAAATCGCCGCGAAGTCCTTCCGAAACCACGCGGTAGTCGAAACCGAACTGCTCACCGCTGCGCGTGTCGAATCCGAAAAAGCGCAGTTGGTAATTAAAAGATTGAATCGCGCCGTTGTCGTCAAACTGCGTGTAGGTGAGGGAACCAGGAGTGAAGTCAAATTGGCGGATCC
>JAIVHQ010000060.1 GCA_020200995.1 Flavobacteriales bacterium | reverse complement strand
GAGGTGACCGATGGTCCAATCCCCTCTCCTACCAATGCGGATAACGAAAGACAAAGTGCCGAATCACACCCCAACCCCGCCACTACCGATGCTCCCCCGAGCGAGGACACAGCGGAATCCGAAACCGAGATAAATCCCACTTCGGCGGCACCCGTGGATTCAAGTGATCATTCCGCGGCCACAGCGTCTAAAGAAACCGAGGCTAAGGCAAATAATCCGAAACCTGAGCCTGCCGAAACAGTTGAAGAAGCTTCTCCTTCCAGCGATGTAAAGGCCGAAACCCCGTCTAAAGAAGAAATCAGCACCCCGGAAGCCGAGCCCCCGAAACAGGAGAGTTTGAACGAAAAAACCTCCGAAGCCACTGAGATTACCGACGCCTCAGACGAAGGAGGTGAACCCCTTAAGCCCGGCGGCGAGACAGCAGAAGCCGCAACAGATGCATCGGATGAAGCCCAAGCGAAATTCAAAGAGCTTACCGCAACGTTTAAATCGAAGGTATCCTCGGCCCGTGAGGCCATAAAGCGTCTTGAGGAAGAAACCGTAGCCACCGCCAAAGATCTGCTCACCGAATTGCAAAACCTGGTCGAAAACGAAGAAAATATCGGCAAGGCCTTCGCAGGATTCAATGCCATTCAGGAAAAGTGGAAAAGCCTGCCCAGGGTGAGCAACGACAACTACCGCGATCTCAATGTGGAATACAACAAGATGATCGAACGGTTTTTCTACAACATCAATATTTATAAAGAACTCAAAGAACTCGACCTGAAACGCAACCTGGAAGAGAAGCAAAAGGTGCTGGAAACGCAAAAAAATCTTTTAGACGTCAAGGACATTCGCCTCCTCGAAGTGGAAGTCCGCATGAACCAGGACCGGTGGAACGAGATTGGCCCCACTTTCAAAGAAGAATGGGACAAAATAAAAGATGAGTTCTGGGAAGTCACGCGAACCATCTACAAGAAAATTCAGGATTTTTACAACCAGCGCAAAGAGGAGCAAGATCGCAACCTCGAAGTAAAAAAAGAGCTCCTCGAAGAAGTAAAGCAAATTGAAGCCCTTGAACTAAAGGCGCACAAGAAATGGCAGGAGAAGACCAAAGAGGTCATCGAGCTCCAAAAGAAATGGAAGATGGTGGGTTTTGTACCCAAGGACAAGGCCAAATCAGTTTGGAAAGAATTCAGGGAAACCTGTGATTCGTTTTTTGAAAAAAAGAGAGCACACTATGCCGAAATTCGCAAAGAGCAAGATGCCAACAGAGACGCTAAAGAGGCATTGCTGAGAGAAGCTGAAGAGCTCAAAGACAGTACAGACTGGAAAGAGGCGTCCAACCGCCTGATCAATTTACAAAAAAAGTGGAAGGAGATCGGAGCTGCGCATCAGCGTGATGAAAACAAGCTTTGGAAAAAATTCCGTGCCGCCTGTGATCACTTTTTCCAGGCGCGAAATGCGCAGAAGGCCGAAAACACAGAACAGGAGAAAGAAAACCTCAAAGCCAAAGAGGAGATCATCGAGAAACTGCAGGCTTTCGCTCCCGACCCATCCGACAAGGGCGCCATCGAAGAGCTCAAATCCTTTTCTGAAGCCTGGCGCAAAATCGGGCACGTTCCCTTTAAAGAGAAAGACAAGATCAATAAGGCATACAAGCAGCTGATGGACGAAAAATTTGCCATTCTCAAGGTGGACAGGCGCGAAAAAGAAAAAATGCGCTTTGAGGAGAAAGTGGACTTGCTCAAATCATCGGATGCCAAGGACAAACTCGTCCGAAAGGAGCAGGATTTTATCCGCAGTAAAATCTCGAAAATCGAATCGGAGATCAATCAATACGAAAATAACCTTGGCTTTTTTGCCAATTCAAAAGGGGCCGAAAAAATGAAAGAAGAGGTGGTGAAAAAGATCGACAAGGCCAAACAAGATGTGGATGCACTCTACGCGCAGCTCGAGGTCCTTGACGAAGTGGAATAAACTAAAATCAATGATTAAAAGCAGATCAATTCTTGCTGTCTTTGCGGTATTTCTCCTGTTGACTATGTCGTGCCGAACGAGCGAAAAAGAAGAAGAACTGAAAGCAAGACCGATGATTTACGAAGGAATGCCTGTGAATGAAGTCGAACAATTGCTCGGACGTCCTGATTCGATTTCAAAAAACGGTACCATATACGACGTGGAAGCAGGGAAGAAGAAATCCTTGTACAGGTGGCACTACGAAAAGCGAACCATTGTAATTGTTGAAGACACTGTTAAAGTGCCGAATGAACTGCGGCGAGAGTAAAATCTGACAAAAACAATCAGCAGGCGTTTCAATTCAGGTGAAGCAGATTGATGCTATCGAGGTAAGACTCGCTTTCAAAAATATTGTTCACGGCCCGCAAGTATTGTACTTTCTTATCGAAGCGATAGCTCACCTCCACGTAAAATCCAAAAAGGTCGTAAATCATTACCCGCGCACCTTCTTTGGTGCTGCGCTGATCGAGATACTTACCGTACTTCGTTAACAATGATGCTTTTCCATCAAAGTTGAGCGCATTAAATTCAAATATCGTCATATCTCCATCTTTCTACAAAGATAGCTCGAGACTCGATCAATGTCAAGTTATCATCGACGAAAATTAAATTGGGGCATTTAAATTAAATCCCTTTATCACTCTTATGGCTGATTATGTGGTGCATAAGATTACCGAGAAGGCTTTTGGTAAAGTGTGGGGAGGCGGTGGCAAGAATATTCAGAAAACACGGCTCAGAATCCCTGCTCCATGTAATTTGCATACTTCTCCGGGTCAAAAGAAAACAGCCGCGGCTTTCTGCCGGGATTGTCCGTAGTCTCGTGACCTTTCGTAAGAAGAATATTAAGCTTGGTCACCTTTTTTCTGAAGTTTCGCTTATCGAGTTCATGACCGAGAATCTCTTCATACAATGCTTGAAGTTCGCCAAGTGTAAATTCTGCAGGGAGCAGCTTAAAACCAATAGGGCGATTGATGAGCCTTCTTCTCAACCGCAGCATTGCGAGGTTGAGCATTTCGTTGTGGTCATAAGCCAGCTCGGGTACTTTAGGCACATGAACCCACTTGGACTCCTTATCAGCACGATAAGACTTTACGTCCGACTTCATATTGATCAGGCTGTAAAAAGTAACGTCGATGACCCTTCCAAGGGGGTGGCGGGTAATTTTGCCAAAAGCGTTGAGCTGCTCTATGTAAGGTTTGGTATTACCGATGGCTTCATCGAGCATTGTGTACGCCGCGTCTTCAAGGCTTTCGTCTGATTTAATCAGCTTTCCCGGAAAGGACCACGCCCCTGCATAAGGGTTCTTGCTGATTTTTTGGGTAAAAACCTTTAGTTGACCTTCTTCAAATCCGTATATAACGAGGGTAACAGATACACCAAGGTTGAAAAAAGAAGTGATTTTATCAGTGTTCATCTTCTGTGCGGCATTTACAGGCATTATGTCATTGGTTGTAGTACTTCATAGCCTCAGGCATGAACTCTTCCAGATCGGCCACCCGCCGATCATCAGCGGGGTGGGTGCTCAAAAATTCAGGTGGCTTTCCGCCTCCTGAAGCTTCGCTCATGCGAATCCAAAATTTCGGTGCTTCTCTTGGGTCATATCCTGCCATGGCCATAAATATAAGACCCATTTTATCGGCCTCCGTCTCGTGGAGGCGAGAAAAGCTTAAAGTTCCCAGAGTAGATCCAATTCCATACGATTGCATCAGCAGCGCTCTGGTAAGATCGGGCTGTTCAGAGGTCAAAACGTCCAGGGCCATACCAGCCCCCTGCACTGCCATGCCTTGGCTCATGCGCTCATTTCCGTGGCGCGCCACAGCGTGTGCTATTTCGTGGCCCATTACTACAGCGAGTCCGGCTTCATCTTTGGTGATCGGCAGAATACCTGTGTAGAAAACTACTCGCCCCCCGGGCATGCACCAGGCATTGACCGTAGGATCTTCCACAGTGTTGAAAGTCCAATCGAACTCAGCGATTTTTTTTCCACCCGAGTTGTTCTTTAAATAACGCTCAGTGGCTTCGGCAATGCGCTCACCTACACGACGAACTTTTTGAGCCCTAGGATCGCTGTTGGGCAGTGGCGGCGTAGTCGACAAAAATTCTCCGTATGCTGTTGCGCTCATTTCACCCAGTTGCGATTCGGGGAGCAGGTTCACCTGGCGGCGACCCGTCACAGGCACTTTTGCACAGTCAAAGGCGAGTAGCCCGACAAGCAGGATCAGTCCTATTTTGTTTTTCATTTCTGGGGTGAACGGTAGCGAACGGTTTTAGCGACTATTAATAAGGGGCGACAGTGATTATTCTATTTCAGCGCTTAGCCCACGATCGAGCAACGCAGTACGCATGGATTGTAGTTTTTCAACTTCGCCTCTTTTTACCGAGCACTTCCCTTTGTAATGTACGAGGTATGTGCACTGCTCCGCCTGGGTCAGGGTATGGCTACATACCTTCACCAAACTCTCAATCACAAAATCGAAGGTATTGTGGTCATCATTGTACAGTACAATTTCCTTGGGCTCCTTAAGCAGTTCGTCAAGATCGAGTACTACTTCTTCTTCTACGTCAGTCTGTGAAAATTTCATAACCTTTCTATATCCGCTGTAAAGATATAAAAAAGGCACGAGAAGTCAGTTCGAAAAATCTACTACCTGGTCTCTAAAGCCTTTATTTCCCCGTCTATAACGGTTCCCATAATAGCAGTGGTAATTCCTGCTGATCGCGCTGATTCCAAAAACTGATCTGCACGGCTGCGATCATCAAACTCGGGAGAAACAAACATGGACTGACCGGCCGGACCTGCGATTTGACGAATGCCCAGATTTTCATTTTCCAGAAAAAAATCGGCAATATTTTGTGGTACTTCGGCGCCAAATTGACCGAGAATAATTACAAAGTTGGCTTTTCCGTTGGATGCACCGCCTTCTGACAACTTTTGGTCGGCTACAGCTGCGCCGGTTCCGGTGCTGATATTTAAAATGTCACTGCCTTCCCGCTCCAGCACATCAGCTGCCTCGGTGAGCGAAATGCGTTTACCATTATAATAAGCCGTTACAAATGCATCGGTCACACCAGCCTCTATGGCGCGGCCCTTACCCGCCGATGCCGAAGCTACATCGCTGAACCGCCCCGTGGTGTAGCGAATAAGGCCGGATGCGGTAAGCTCGCTGTTGAGATCCGTAAGGTTGTACAAATTGCCAAGGGCTACAGGCTTTGAATACACCCCTACCTGCACCGTGTAAAACAATCCGCGAACGGCCTCCACCTGCACAGCTTCAGCGGCTTCGGGGTCGTTGTAGTAGTCGGGAACTTCGGGGATGGCAGTTTCCGAATTGGTGGGCGACATTGCCTGTGCGGGTGTGGCTTCACGCGGAGTAGCAGGAGTTACTTCAGGCTCATCCAACTCGGCAAGTGCCACGCGGGCTTGCGCCAAAATATCACGGGCCTGGGCGCCTGTCAGACGCTCTCCGTCGAGATAAGCCACAACGAATGCATCGGAATAACCCATGCCCCTGATCACATCTCTTGCATCAGTAGCTGCGCCATATGACTTAAACAATCCGGCCCTGTAGCGCGTGATGCCATTGTCGAGCTTTTGCCCCATGACCGGCACGATCTCGCCAAAATGATCCTGGGGAATTTCTTTGCGGAAAGCTCCGACCTGCACCTGGAAAATGAGACCTGGTGGCATTTCGGGATCTACAGGAATCGGCTTGGCACTGCTGTATACTGCCCGATCGGCCATCACAAACATGGTCTCCGTTACATCAGAAAAATCTGTTCTCTCAGCGATTATTTCGACCGCTTCGAGCAAGTAGCCACTCTGAGGATTGGTCTCAGGCGCAGTTGATGGAGCTGGTTCGCCAGAATTGGACCCGGGATCGATCACAGAAGGCTCTGATACTTGATTCTGCGCTATTTCGGACTGCTTGTCGGAGCGCTCATCACCCGTCAAGTATGAAACAACGGCCTCTGCGGCGATCCGTTCAGCGCGCTGCTCCATGTTTGCTTTAGCATCCTTGTTGGTTTCTCGTGCCGCCATCCCACGCAGCCTCTCCACTTCTGTTTCGCGCTCACGCGCTAAGGAATATGAACGCTCGGTCAGCCCGGCATTCATGCCCTCAATTTTCTTCAGGCTATCTGCGATCACTGCGGTGCTCAGGTAGACAAGTTTAGCAGGTGATTTCCTTAATCGATTCACAGCATCCACACCGAGAATTTCCTCGAGCAATGCTGCGCGCTCATCATCGGTGTCAACTTCTGAAAATTCCAAACCAAGGCGAAGCTCAGGCTCCGATGCTGTGATCCTGTCTTTCTCTTCAGCGTTCATTTGGGAGGCTGCCTTTTGCAAGGCAGGTGTCATGTATTTCTTCCCTGGCTTTGGAATGTGCAGTTCTTTCTGCGCCACTTCCGATTGTTCTGCGGTTTGGGTCCTGTCGCTTTCCTTCTCCTGTGCAATTTCAGGGGTCCCTTGATCTGCTGTTCGGGGCGTTTCTGCACCCGACTTTCTCTGAGCAATTTCTTCAGGAATCTTTGCGTCTGCAATCTCACCCTCTTCAGACGGCACTTCTCCAATTGGCGCATCCGGATCATTTGATTCCAGCTGATCGTCTGCCGTGGTGATTGACGGATCGGGCTCAGTTTCCTGAGGTGGAATCTCCGAAGTATCTACAGCTGCAGAATCCGGTTCCTTCAGGTCTCCCTCGAATACTTCCGCCACCAATCCGGCTTCAGCGGCTGCGCGAGATTTCACACCTTTTGAAAATCTATTGAGCTCCAAATTTAACGACTGCAACCGGGTAATGTGGGCCATCTCCTCTTTCAACATTGCAGAATACGCCTGCGTGTCATACGCATCGAGTTCATCCCGCATGTCCCGATTTCCATCAATAGAAAGGCGCACCCCTGCGATTGCTGCCTCAATACTATCGAGTTTGGCGCGCTCATCGAAACTTAATTCAACCGCCTGCATATCCTCAATGATAGCCTCTGCTCCTTGCTTATAAAAGCTCACTTCGGCAGCACTGGCGGCCTTAATGTTTTTATTCAGCTCTATGTCAGCCCTTTTTACTTCGCGCGATACATCCTCAAGCCGAGCATACAATTCAGATCGCTCTTTAGGGGTTTCCGCCGCGGCATAGTCATCCATCAGTTGCCCTGCTTCAGCTCGCTTTTCTGCGGCAAGGTCTGCGGCAGCCTCCATTTTTGAGCCATTCATATTGGCCTGCAATGATTTAAAAGCAAAATCTTCTACCCTAACAGCACCGGCAGCAGCAATCTGTAAATCGTCAAAAGCGATGCTTTCCGGCAAATCAAACTCAGGTTCAATTCCTGTAGTATCTGAAGCACCCTTAACCTGATCCTGTGCGATATCTGCTGCAAATTCGGCACTTTCAGCTTCTTCTTCAAGCCGATCGGCCTCTTGCAACTTGTCGGCCAGCAGGGCATCGAGTTTTTGAATTTGCAATTGAAAGACATCGCGCTCAGCGTCGTCGACAGAAGCATCCATCCGGCGCATCATCTTGTCGAGCTCTGCCGAAATTTTCACGGCCGATTCTGTATTAAAAGCGGCGAGATTCGATAGCCTGGTAGCAGTAGTGGTATTGTCATTGCCAATGTTGGCGTATTCCTGTTCGAGCCGTTCGGAAAGGTCCTCAATAAATTGATCAGTTTCTTCTGCGATATTATTGTAGTCAGCCTGAGGCTTCGCTGCGAGCGGCGCCACCTCTTCAATTACTGCCGATTCGGATTCGTCCGAAACAATTGGCTCTTCGCCGAAAGTTGCCAACTCTTCAGATTCTTCCTCAGCCGCTTTCATGCTTTCAAGTGCAGCGTTGTCAGCACTGAGCACTTGAGCGATCATCGAGCGTTCGGAAAGCAGTTGCTCATAGCGCTGCTTGATGCGTTCGTCATCTGAAGTTTTCCCTTCGGCAACGAGGACCGCGTAAAGATCGATATCCTGCTTGAGTTTGGCCAGCATTGTTTTATGTGCAACTATCCTGTGCTCGAGATCGTCAGGATCCTTTATATCTTCAGTATCGTCGGCCATCATATCAATGTACCCCGGCACGATATCATCCCAGCTGTAGGGCTTTCGCAAACTCTTTTCGAGCTCAGGGCTGAGCTTTGATGCTGTCGATGATCCGGATTGCTCTGTCTGTTCTTCAGACGGAGCAGCGGCGAGCATTTCCGCATATGCCACAGCTTCAGTGGTGCGCGGTTTAAAAGTGGTTTCTCCGACAGACACCTCTTTGTCTTCCCTTATTTCGAGGGCTTTAATTCTTCTTATTTCAGTAAGACGATCAGCCGAAACCGGAGGAGCGTCGCTGTCAATCTCATCTGCAAGT
This sequence comes from Flavobacteriales bacterium, assembly GCA_020200995.1. Taxonomy (GTDB): domain Bacteria; phylum Bacteroidota; class Bacteroidia; order Flavobacteriales_D; family Cryomorphaceae; genus T3Sed10-241. Next base: position 218 of record JAIVHQ010000060.1, on the reverse strand, counting down.
TGAGATATCAATTTTTTGTTTAGTGCGATGCGCTCTTCAGCCATTTCGGGGGCGCTCTTGCCGGAGAGCTCAATCGCTGCGAGATCGCCGACGTAGCCGGGCATTACTGCCGAAATATCGTTGACGTAAGCTTCTGTCGATGACGCTTCGTTAATTTTAGATTCGAGCCGTGTGATGTAAGATGCATCCAGGGTCTCGAGATCGGCATCAGCCATGGT
>JAIVHQ010000200.1 GCA_020200995.1 Flavobacteriales bacterium | reverse complement strand
GCTTTCACCCGCAGGTTGGCGCGCATCCAGAAGTCGGCGCTCAGTCCGGTGTAGCGGGCCAGCTGCGCCGCCACGTCCTCCTTTTCATTTGCCGAAAGGCGCGACCCCTTGTAGAGGGCGGGCACATAGACCTCTTCGGTAAACCGGCGCACCTCCTCGACAAAGGGCGCGAGGGAGTCGGGGCGGTCGTCGAGCTTTTCGTGGTACCACGCCGTGCTGGCGTAGGAGGGGAGGTGGACGATGTATGAGAGGTCGCTCCCGTTGGGGAATACCAGTGACAGGAGATCGAATACGGCCGAGACCATGATGACCCCATTAAAGGCGATGCCCCCGCTCTGCATGTGGTCCATGATGCCCGCGTTGCGAAAGGTGCCGTAGCTCTCGCCGAGGAGGTATTTCGGTGAGTTCATGCGGCCGTGATTCACCAAATACTGCTTGATGAAAGCCGATACGCTCTCGATGTCTTCATCCACGCCCCAAAAGTCTTTGAATTCCTTCTCGCCCGCGGGGACACTCACCCCCGTGCCGACCGGGTCGATCATCACGAGGTCGGCCACATCGAGGATGCTGCGCTTGTTGTTTTCGACCGTGTAAGGCGCGTTGGGCGTGGGCTTGGGGTCGTTTACCAGCACGCGCTTAGGTCCGAGGGCACCCATGTGGAGCCACACCGACGAGGAGCCGGGGCCGCCGTTGAAGGCGAATACGATGGGGCGGGAGGCGTCGCCTTTGTTCACGCTTACACCACTGCCCGACTTGCGCGACCCTGCCACACCCGCATTATAAGCGGTGTATCCGAAGAGGGCCATCGGCTTGCGGTCGGGACCCTGCACCTCCATGCGGCCTGTGGTGGCGGTGTAGGAGATCGTTTTCCCACCTATTTCAGCTGTGCCCGTCGTGGTCGATGCGAAGGGTTGCGGTATGGTATCCGCCGCGCTGCTTTTGTTGTCTTGTGCCTTGTTGAAAAACAAGGAGTTGACTGACGTCAATGATTGTTTTCAAGACAAGTGCAACGCCGAGAATGGACTTTATGGACAGACACTATAGGGGTGCAAGATAGCAAAACGATTCGGGCGCACCGCCGCCCCGGCAATCAGCGCAACCCACACCCTTTTTACGCGACTTCAACCTCTTTAATAGAACACGCGCGCGGGTTCTCGCGGGTGCATGTGCCCATACCTCCCGCTGCAAGGTTGCGCTGGATTTGTAATCCTGCGCTCTCCCCGGGCCTTGACCACGCCCTGCGCAACCTCAATCCGAAACACACCTCCCGCACCATCACGTCATTCAGAATGCAGCGCAGCGGAATGATGAATCTCATTCGGGCCTTGACTACGCCCTTCACCTTCGTTTGCTCTCAAAAACCAAGGCATGTCGCTCCGCGACGGTGTTTTTCGTCCTTTTGTCTTGACACAAAAGGACCCAAAAGTCAAGTGAAAGCTAAGGCAATTTTCGCGCAAAATATTCTTCCTAAGGACAAAAATCCAAAAGCGCGAAACCGGCCATGCTTTTTTTGACACGATTTAAGTGCATGGTTCAACCAAGAGATTGATTTTGTGAAGATAAAGCCAACTGTATCGTCAAAAAAACAGCCCTATTGCTGTAGCTTCCACGGGCTAATAGTGCGATGCCATGCCTTTGTAGAGGTCGGGGTTGATTGGTCGTTTTTTCGAGCGGTGTCGCTGTCACAGACTTTACGCCCATAGCGTGAGCCTTGACCACGCCCTGCGCAACCTCAATCCAAAACCACACCTCCCGGGCCATCACGTCATTCAGAATGCAGCGTAGCGGAATGATGAATCTCCCAGGGGCCTTGACCACGAGCTAAGGAAAAGAAACAATGGCTTAATCACCTCGTCAGTTCTCGTGAAGTATGAGCTTGACGAGAACTCGGTGCTTGCCCGGCTGAGATCCTTCCTCCTTGCAGTCGTCAGGATGACAGGGCTCTATTTAGGCTACAGGGGCGGTTTTGGGGGTTTTTCTCCCCCAAAACCGCCCCCCCTATGATAAAAGCTTGGCTGTCATCCTGACGCGAAGCGAAGGATCTCAGCCGGGAAAGCGCAAACCAGAGTCAATCATTTGATTACATCATTTATCTGAGTTGCCCTGCGACACGCAAATACGTGATCCTGCCTCGTGCGATGCCACGCCTTTGTAGAGGTCGGGGTTGATTGGTCGTTTTTCGAGCGGTGTCGCTGTCACAGGCTTTGCGCCCATAGCGTGAGCCTTCCGTATTTTTTCTACCCCCAAGCGCTGAAGGCGCGACATACCTCAGCCCGGGGTCGGACATTGAGCGTAGCCGAAATGCAACCCCGGGGCCACCAATGCAAGCGTCTCACCCCGCCCGACCACGACATCCGCAATGGCCCTATGTCCCCTCGGGCGCAACGCCGTCCCGGCAATCAACGCAACGCACATTTTTTTGCACTAAAAACCACATTGGCGAATGCCACGCGGGCGGACCTGTGTGCCCGCCCTCCATTCCCGCACCCGCTGCACGGACGGGCCTATGTGCCCGTCCTCCGGGCCGGGCCTGCCCGTCCTCCCTCCCTGCCCGCCCTCAAGGCATTCCCGCACCCCGCTTTGAGCAAAAACACCCCGCGAACAACAATACCGCTCCGCCCGTTATATCCACGCTTATCCCTACCTTTATACTATGCAAGGATTTCAATTTACCGAGTACATCCCCGACAAGGACAAAAAGAGTCCCTTCGACCGCCTCCTGGAAATCTTCATGGAGATGCTCACCTACACCTCCGGCGATGTGGAGGAGGCCATCGAGTGGCTGCGCGAACTCGACGATGCGCACAAACTCACAGACGACAACTACACCATCGACGATTTTATCGAAGACCTCAAGGAAAAGGGCTACCTCCGCGAACCGGGACAGGGCGGCGGAGCCCCCGGCCTTACCGGCAAATCTGAGCAGGCCATCCGCCGACGCGCCCTCGACCAGGTGTTCGGCAAGCTCCGCAAAGGCAATCGCGGTTCGCACAAAACCAACTTCACCGGCTCGGGCGACGAAACCACCGGCGACCGCCGTACCTTTCGCTTTGGCGATACCCTCGACCGCATCGATTTTACCGACAGCATCCGCAACGCCCAGATCCGAGGTGGCACCGACGGATTTTCCCTACACGAGTCCGACCTTGTCATCAACGAAACGGAATTCAAATCCTCCGTTTCCACCGTGTTGATGATCGACATCTCCCACTCCATGATCCTTTACGGCGAAGACCGGATCACCCCCGCCAAGAAAGTGGCCATGGCCCTCGCCGAATTCATCACCACCCGCTATCCGAAAGATACCCTCGACATCGTGGTCTTTGGTAACGACGCATGGCAGGTGAGNNNNTCAAAGACCTGCCTTACCTCAAGGTGGGGCCCTTCCACACCAACACCGTGGCAGGACTCCGCCTCGCGATGGACCTCCTGCGCCGCCGCAAGACGTCCAACAAACAGATTTTTATGATCACCGACGGCAAGCCCTCCTGCCTCAAGGTGGATGGCGGTTATTACAAAAACAGCTTTGGCCTCGACCCCGAGATTGTCAACAAATGCCTCAACCTGGCCACGGAGTGCCGCAAAGCCAAAGTTCCGATCACCACCTTTATGATCGCCGAAGATCCCTACCTCCAAAAATTCGTGGAGGATTTCACGGAAGCCAACAATGGCCGCGCTGTGTACACCGGCCTCGCAGGCCTCGGGGAGTGGATTTTTTCGGACTACGAGCGCAACCGCAAACAACGTCGGTAAGGGCCAATCGTGGCTAAAAAAAACGCCGCCGATGGCGGCAAAAAAAAGAACCACGAATGACGCGAATGAACACGAATCTAAAATCCGAGAAAAAGCCGCCTTTGGCGGCAATCTATAAACATCTGTGATATCTGGGCCATCTGTGGTTAAAAGAAGGCCGAAGGCGGACATCCGTGCATTCGTGGCAAAAAAGAAACATCCACGCCCGTCTTGCATGTAGCCACACATCCCCCCAATAAATCCCCCCGAATCCACCGCATTTCATACTTTTGCGCCATGGAAAACGAAAAAGCCTTTGCAGCATTTATCGAAGAGTGGCTGCTCAGTATCGGAGTAGAAGCCGAAATGACGCAGATCGTAAAAATGGTGATCCTGGTCATCGCCATGCTTTTGATCGCCGGGATCCTTTGGTTCATCGGCCAGCAATTCATCAACCGCATTGTAACCCGCCTGGCCAAACGCACCAAAACAAATTTAGACGATCACCTCGTTCAAAAGGGATTCTTCAATAAGCTGGGACACATCATCCCGGTGCTCACCATCAGTGCATTGGCACCCGTCGTTTTTACCGATTACCCCGACTGGATTCCATACGTACAGCGCATCGTTAGCGGACTTAATATTTTCTTCATCCTGCGCGCGATCAATGCTTTCGTCAACGGCGCCGGTCGGTTTTTGGGAGAATCCGAAAAGTTCAAGGACAAGCCCGTGGCCAGTTTTACCCAACTCGCCAAAATCGTCATTTGGCTTTTCGGCGGACTCATCCTCGCGGCAGTGGTCCTCGGCAAGAACCCATTGCTCGCATTCACAGCGCTCGGTGCGGCTTCGGCGGTATTGCTCTTCGTTTTTAAAGATGCCATCCTCGGGTTTATAGCGAGCATTCAGCTCACGGTAAACGATATGCTCCGCCCGGGCGACTGGGTGTCGGTGCCCAAGTACGGGGCTGACGGCGATGTTCTCGAGATCCGTAAGGCTCGTGGACGAAGACATGCTGGAGCGCTACCGAAAAATAGAACTCATCAGACCGTATATCGAAAAACGAAGCGCCGAAATCGCCGAGTCCAATGCCGCCAAAAAAGCCGACACCGCCGCTTCCATCGTCAACGGCCGCCGCATGACCAACCTCGGAATTTTAAGAAATTACATCCTCGCCTACCTGCACAACAACCCGCGCATTAACCAGGAGATGACCTGCATGGTGCGACAGCTCCAACCCACCGAACACGGCGTTCCCCTGGAAATATACTGCTTCAGCGCATTGAAAGCCTGGGTGGAATACGAAAGTGTACAATCCGACCTTTTTGACCACATCCTCGCGGTTGCCGGATACTTCGATATCGATATCTTTGAAGCCCCGGCGAGCTCGGATTTGAGAAACCTTTCAATCAAACAACCATGAACCCCATCAGGAAAAACCACGAAGTAGATTACCGCATCATCGGCGAGGAGATGCAGTGCGTAGAAGTAGAACTCGACCCTCAGGAAGCCGTTGTGGCCGAAGCGGGCAGCCTTATGTACATGGACCAGTCCATCGAAATGGCCACCGTATTCGGCGACGGATCCAACGAAAACCAGGGCATCCTCGGCAAGTTTCTCTCGGCCGGGAAGCGCGTGCTCACCGGCGAAAGCCTTTTTCTCACCCAATACATCAACGCGGGTCACGGCAAGCGCCACGTCACTTTTGCTTCTCCCTTTCCGGGAAAAATTATGGCCGTGGACCTTCACCTCTTCGGAGGTAAAATCATCTGCCAAAAGGACGTTTTCCTTTGCGCTGCCAAAGGCGTATCGATCGGAATCGAATTTCAGCGGCGCATCGGTGTTGGCCTCTTCGGCGGCGAAGGTTTCATCATGCAAAAGCTCGAAGGCGACGGTATGGCCTTCATCCACGCCGGCGGCACCATCGTGGAGCGCGAACTTATGCCCGGCGACATGCTCCGCGTAGACACAGGCTGCCTTGTGGCCTTCACGCAAACAGTGGATTACAACATTGAAATGGTGCGCGGCGTGCGCAACGCCCTCTTCGGCGGTGAAGGCCTTTTCCTCGCCACCCTCCGCGGCCCGGGCAAGGTGTGGATGCAAAGCCTCCCCTTCAGCCGCCTCGCCGACCGCATCATCGCTTCAGCCCCCAAAATGGGCGGAAAGCGGAAGGGCGAAGGCAGCATCCTCGGCGGCTTGGGCG
>JAIVHQ010000059.1 GCA_020200995.1 Flavobacteriales bacterium | reverse complement strand
GACTTACCGAGCGCACGGGGTACAGCCTCGAAGAACAAATTGACATGCTCGACCGATTTTTCGAGGAGGCGGTCTCTTTTATCCGTGAATACTTGTCGGCGTTTTTGGCAAATATCACGGAAGCCCTTGCCAAGTTTCTGCTCATGCTGATTTATGTGTTCTTACTGCTGTTGTACAGAAACCGTTTTGTCAAATTCATTCGCATGTACACCACGAAAGAAAGGTCTGATGACATGGGGGAGATCATTGCACAGACGAGCCGTGTGGCGCACCACTACCTCTGGGGCCGCATTCAGGTCATGCTGATTCTCGCGGTGATGTATATCGTTCTTTTTCTCTCTTACGGTCTGGAGCACACATGGCTGCTTGTGATTTTCGGGGCACTGATCACGGTTATTCCTTATTTCGGGCCGTTTATCAGCGGCTTGCTCCCCATTATTTTTATGGTGCTCTTCGGGCATTCTTTTGAGGCCGTGCTCTCGTTTACGATTCTGATCACCATCATTCAGCTCATTGAGAGCTACGTATTGGAGCCGCTGATTCTCGGTTACGAGGTGCAGCAAAATCCGCTTTTCGTGATCATTGCCGTGATCCTGGGTGGTGCGGTCTGGGGCTTGCCGGGGCTCATTCTCTTTGTTCCGCTTTTTTCTATCCTCAAGATCATTTTTGACCATTCGCCGGCGCTGCGCCCCGTGGGTTATTTGATGGGCTTTGACGGCAAAAAAGGCGGACGTAAAGCGGGCTTTATCCGCAACATGTTGGAAAGATTCCGGAAGTAGCGGCTGCGTATTCTGTTTGTCCGAAAGGGATGTTATGCGCAAACGCCACTTGATGTCTCCCCAGGTTTTGATGTGCGATTGAACCTGAATTTTGCGTAAGTTTGACATATAACCTTAAACCATCCTATCATGAAAACAATCCTCTTTCTTTCGGTATTCGGCATACTTTTCCTAATGTCATGTGAAAGCCCTGAAAAACCCATCGTCACCGAATACAATGCACTGCTGGCGCGCCATGACAGCAGCCATGACTATCACAGCAAGGTGCATAGCCGCCACGATGACATGCTTGCCCCCCATGAGGAACTGCTCAATTTTGTGCGCCAAGAAGCCAAACCTGATACGGCGCTACTCTCGGCCCTTCAGCGCCATCAGGACTTCTACGACCGCCATGAGGCCATTATGGCGGCCCACCACGAAATGATGGTGGCCCATGAAGACTTTAAAAAGCGATTTGATGCAGGGGAGGTCGACGATGAGGAACTTCGCGCTGAAATAGATCGAATGATTGAAGACCACGACCTGATGGATGCCGACCACGAATACGTGAAAACGCAAACCCGAAAGGTGCGCTCGGAGCACAACGAGCTGCGCAAGCGCTTTAACGAGATCAAGGCGAAAAAGTAAAAGGCCGCAGGCTCGGTGGCATTTTTTGGACTGCAGAGCTACCGTACCACAATATCGGCTTTGAGGATTGCGATACTTCTGTTTGCCACTGTATAAAGCGCAGGACGGTAGTGCGGACCTTGACCGAAGTCGCGGATATCATCCTCGCCGTCGGCTGCTGTATCGAGCCACCGGTACCATGCGATCTTATGTCCCTTGTGTGAAGTAGGCAGTTCAAAGCAGAGGTCTTCGTGGTAAACGTTGATCATATAGTGCATGGCCGTGCGCCCGTCTAGTGACAGTACAGTAAAGGCGATGCTGCGTGATTCTTCTGACCAGTCGGGTGCACCAAGCTTGATGCCATGGTAGGTGATCAGTCCCCTTTTGAGAAGTTCACCGAGGGTCATCTCTCCACGCCCCGCCGAGGATTCTCGCTTGAGTCGGGTCTTAATCAAAAGTTTGAGGAAGCGGTGCACATCGCCATGCTTTTGCAGCAAACTCCAGTCAAACCATGTAAGCATGCTGTCGTGGCAGTATGCGTTGTTATTGCCGAGTTGGGTTCGGCGCACTTCATCGCCCATGAGCAACATCGGCGCGCCGAGCGCCAGCACATTTACCGTGAGAAAATTTTTGACCTGACGGTTGCGCAGGGCTTCAATTTCAGGATCATCGCCCGGACCTTCAATTCCGCAATTCCAGCTGTGGTTTTCCTTGGTCCCGTCGCTGTTCTGCTCGCCGTTGTCTTGGTTGTGTTTTTCGTTGTAGCTCACCAGGTCATTAAGGGTAAAGCCGTCGTGGCAGGTCACGAAGTTGATGCTTTTATCGGGTTGACGGTTTTTGAGGCTGTAGAGATCGGGACTCCCTACAAGCCGCGTCACAAATTTGGAAAGCATATTGCTGTCCCCTTTTAGGAAGCGGCGCGTGTGGTCGCGAAATTTACCGTTCCATTCGCGCCAGCTGTCCCCCACGAAGCTGCCCACCTGATAAAGGCCTGCGGCATCCCAGGCTTCAGCGATGAGCTTGGTGCCCGCCATGTAAGGGTCTGACTCTATGTCCCAGAGGATGGGCGGCTGTTCAATGGGTTTGCCAAGCTCATCGCGTGACAGGATGGAGGCCAAATCGAAACGAAAGCCGTCCACATGCATTTCCGTAACCCAAAAACGAAGGCTATCGAGAATCATGCGCCGCACCGTACTGAAATTGGCGTTCAGGGTGTTGCCCGTTCCGGAAAAATTGGCGTAGCGCGACATGTCATCATCCAGAATGTAATAGGCGTCATTGTCGATGCCTTTGTAGCAAAAAGTAGGGCCTTCAGCGTTGCCCTCGTCTGTGTGGTTGTAAACCACGTCGAGGATGACTTCAATGCCCGCGCGGTGCATAGCCTTGACCATGTCGCGAAATTCGTTGATGGCCGCTATAGGCTCTTGCTCGGTGCTGTAATGCCAATGGGGAGCGAAGAAAGATATCGGACTGTAGCCCCAGTAGTTGGGGTTTCCGGCCTCATCCACCTTCGGTTCAAACTGAAATACCGGGAGCAGTTCCACAGCTGTAATGCCCAAGTCGATCAGATACGGAATCTTTTCAATCAGCCCTGCGTAGGTACCCCTTTTTTCGGCAGCGACTCCCGAATTGGGATTTTTGGTGAAACCGGCCACATGCAATTCATAGATCACCGTATTCGCAAATGAATTCCGCAGCGGAGCATCCCCTTCCCAGTCATAGGCACTTAGGTCAACCACCACACTCTTCATCATTGCGCCCGGGCTTACGCCAAATTCGCACCAACGTTGCCGATCGTATTTTGCCGGAAAGGCCACACCATGCGAATAGGGATCAAGAAGGGCCTTGCTCGGATCGTGCCGCATACCGCGTGATGGATTATACACGCCGTGTACGCGGTAGGCATAAAGCTGCCCTGCGCGCAGGCCCTGCACATGGATGTGCCAATAATGGTAAGTCTTGTTGAAACGCTTGTCTAAACGTATGACTTCCGATGGCTCGACGTCATCCGCGCTGTTGTACAGCAAGAGGTCAACAGCAGTGGCGGAGCGGGAATACAAGCAAAAATTTATTCCGCCATTTACCCGAGAAGCCCCGATGGGATGACTGCTTCCCTGGGTACATATGTGCACCTGATCTCCTCTTGTGATCTTTTGCGGCTTTATATCAGCTATGATAAACTCCATGAAGCAAAAAAAAGAAAAATTTGCAAAATTCGTGTGAAGATTGGGTTAAGTTCGGACCGGGAACGGCATTTCAAAGCGGTCTACGATTTCCAAAATTTCCCGCCCTTCGTCAAATGTTCTTCAATGTCATTCAGATGAAGGCTCAAGGCACGAATGGAAATTTGAATTTCCCGGATCAGCAGCGCCAGTGATAGAATGAGCAGCAGGAGCGCCACGCCAAAGGTCCAGACGGCCGAAACCTGCTGCTGCACATAGATCAAAAACATCGTCAGTACACAAAGCAGGAGGCTGGTGATTCCGAAAATCTGCATGTAGCGCGTCAAATTCAGCCGCAGCCTGAGGTTCTTAATTTGCGCGAGCAGGTTCTTATCCTTGCTCTCCAGGTACTTGTCGTGAAGGTTTCTGATCACGGCGGCATAGGCCAAAAACCGGTTGGTATAAGCCAGCATAATCAGCGAAATGGCCGAGAACAAGAGGGCAGGGGTGGTGAGGGTGAGTGCTTCCATTAAGAGATTGAGGGTAGGAGGTTGTTGGTTAATGATTCATGGCCTTTATTTCAACTTCGATTTTTTGGGCGTCTTTACCCGTGGGGCCAAACTTTAATCTTGCAACGGCGCCCTTCATAAACAGCGTTTTTTCGAGGATGGGCAGTACAATGGATGTTTCAACTCGAAAGGACGCAATCTAAAAATTCCCGCGGTGTGACAATTCGTGTGTTCTTAAATTCATTGATTGTAAAGTCCGAGGTATTTCCCGTAATCAAGAAGTCTGCTGTACTTATTGCCGCCAATTCCAGAAATTTATTGTCGCTCGTGTCGATGAGCACACGGATTTCCCTTTGGGGCGTGTACATCCTCGAAATTTCACGCAGCCTGTTCAGTACAATTTCTGCTTGGGCTTTGAAGTCCCTATATTTAGCAAACTTATCTCTGTTCAGTACTTCAATATACTCCTCGAACACTTCTTGTGAGAGGCAAACAAGAACCTTTTTAGAAAGCACCAATTCATCCAAGATCTTACGTGGTATATTGCTTGAAATCAGCGCCGAAACGATAACATTCGTGTCAAGAATGATTTTTTGCATCTCTAACAGCCTTTATTTCTGCATTGATGTCATCCAGAGTCATATTGGAAAGTCCGATCTTTTCAGAAATTTCATTGCACTCTAAAAGCGCCTTTCGCGCATATTCTGCGTGAATCAGATCTATTAAGTCGCTGAACTTGACATCTTCGCTTCCGAGGTTGTATTTTCGGAAATCGTTTTCACTCACCTTGATCTTTACGGTTCGCATATGCTTGAATCTTTTAATTTTTTCCGTTTAAGCCATAAGAAAGGCTCTGCTTGTTCTCTCAAATTTACGTTTTTATTTCTGCTTTGTTCTCATCAGGGCGGCATTTTCCCGGTCAGATTCGGAAGCATACATCTTCCAAATTTTACTTGCCGATTGCTGTTTCAGGAAGCATTCTTTTCTCACCGACATGGTGGGTGTGTAGTTGAATTCAATTGATAAATCACGGTCAAAACTTCGCTGACGGCGGCGAATTTTCAGGAGAGCCATTTGATAGGTAAGGCTCCAATCATCCTCACTCACCCTTCCTCCACAACCGAATACAACCCTCAAGTCCGCTTTTAATCCCCGTGAAGTAATTCTCTTGTTTGAATTCCGGCACCATCAGCGAGTCCACTATTTCTTGACAGACCTCGTCCGTCAGGATTTTTTCCGTCGACAGGCCGGTGGCGATAAAGGTCTCCCTGAGCGTTTTACTGAATGCTATGACCAATCCGTTGTCCTCGCCCGCTTTGCCCACTCCGTGGCTATTTCCGAATTCAACGGCGTAGGAAACCATTCTTTCGTGGTCTCCGATATTGTCCGTTGTGACAACAATTATTTCGTTCGTCGTCTCCCTTTCAAAGTCATCGATAATCTCATTGAGCTCTTTCACCTCCTCATCCGTGAAGATGTTTTCCCGATCAAAAACCCGACTTTGTCCGCTTACTTCATTGCCATTTACGCAAGCGAGAAATGACATCAAAAAAACGGATATAATAAACAGTGGTCGCTTCATAATTTTAAGTTTACAGTAATTTATGCCTTCAATCACAGGTTGATGCTGAAAAATATACGGACAGAACTCATCAACCATCACTCAAAACACCTTTTCCTTCGCACACCCCGAGCCCTAAAGGGCGCCTCCGCGCATCTCATACCTCATATCTCATCACTCATCACTCTTTTTCCCACGCGCACCCCGAGCCCTAAAGGGCGCCGCCGCACGAATTCTGACACAATCAACCAATCACATAATCAACCAATCACATAATCAACCAATCGTATAATCATATCATCAACCCATCATATTCTCCCACGCACACCCCGAGCTCTGAAGGGCGCCTCCACACATCTCATACCTCATATCTCATCACTCATCACTCTTTTTCCAGCGCACACACCTATCCTTGAATGGCGCCGCCGCACGACTTCTGACACAATCAACCATAATCAACCAATCGTATAATCATATCATCAACCCATCATATTCTCCCACGCACACCCCAAGCCCTAAAGGGCGCCTCCACACATCTCATACCTCATATCTCATCACTCATCACTCTTTTTCCCACGCGCACCCCGAGCTCTGAAGGGCGCCTCCACACATCTCATACCTCATATCTCATCACTCATCACTCTTTTTCCCACCCACACCCCGATCCCTTAAGGGCGCCGCCGCACGACTTCTAACACAATCAACCAATCACATAATCAACCAATCGCATAATCAACCAATCGCATAATCAACCAATCGCATAATCAACCAATCGCATAATCAACCAATCACATAATCAACCAATCACATCATCAACCAGTCACACAATCAACCAATCGCATAATCAACCAATCACATAATCAACCAATCGTATAATCATATAATCAACCAATCATATAATCATATAATCAACCAATCATATAATCAACCAATCATATCATCAACCAATCAACTCACCCCTGATCCAACTTTTTCACCATCGTCAATATCGTCGCAAGCGCCACAATTTCATCCGTTTCGTCATAGACTTCCACGTAAAATTTAACGATCCCTTTCGCGATGTCTTCTTCATCGCGTTTTTCCTGTTCGATTTTTTCTTTGACGGTGAGGCGCACGCCAATGGTCATTCCCGGGTACACCGGCTTGGTGAAGCGGCAGTCTTCGAGGCCGTAGTTCAGCAGGACAGGCCCTTTTTTGGCTTCCACAAAGAGACCGGCTGCTTTTGAGAGCACGAAATAGCCGTGGGCCACGCGCTGCTCAAAAATGGTTCCCTCGAGCGAGGTGGCGTCCATGTGGGCGTAGAAATTGTCACCGCTTACATTGGCAAAGTTGGTAATATCGGTCTCTGTCACGGTGTGCTTGGCGGTCACGACCATATCGCCCACGGTGAGCTCTTCAAAATGCTTTCTGAAAGGGTGGACTTCTGTTTCGGTCTGCTTGCCGCCGGGTTGGTACACGTTGGTGATCCGCGTCAGGGTGGTGGGCGATCCCTGGATCGAGGTGCGCTGCAGGTAGTGCATCACGCCGCGTTTTCCGCCCATCTCTTCGCCGCCACCGGCGCGCCCCGGGCCGCCGTGCACGAGCAATGGCATGGGCGATCCGTGGCCGGTGCTTTCCTTGGCGCAGTCGCGGTTGAGGATGAGGATGCGGCCGTGGTGCGACGCCGCACCGAGGGCAAATTCGCGGGCGTGGTCATCGTTGTAAGTCGCCATGGAGCACACCAGCGAACCCTTGCCGAGCTTGGTGAGGGCGATGGCCTCCTCGAGGCTGTCGTAGGGCATCAGGGTGCTCACCGGGCCGAATGCTTCCACTTCGTGGCTGTCGCATTTTCCGAAAGGGTCGCTGTTTTTCAGCAAAATCGGCGAGAGCCAGGCCCCGCCTTCGGTGCCGTCGCCCTGCACCTGCGGCTGGTCGAGGCTGCCGTACACCATCTCCGACGATTGGAGGAGTTTTTTGATCTGCTCCCGCACCCGCTCGCGCTGCTCCGTGCCCGCGAGTGCACCCATGCGCACGCCTTCGAGTTTTGGGTCGCCGATTACGGTCTTGCCCAAGCGATTGGCAAGGGCGATTTGCACATCTTCGAGCCGGTCGGCGGGGACGATGATGCGGCGGATGGCGGTGCATTTCTGTCCGCACTTCACCGTCATTTCGCGCTGCACTTCTTTGATAAAGAGGTCGAATTCGGGCGATCCAGGTTCCACATCGGGACCGAGCACCCCGGCGTTGAGCGAGTCGGCTTCCATGTTGAAGGGCACCGATTCGGAGATGATGCGCTTGTTGACCTTGAGCATCCGCCCTGTGGTGGCCGAGCCGGTGAAGGTCACCACATCCTGTGATTCCGTGTGGTTGATCAGGTCGTGCGCATCGCCGCAGAGGAGCTGCAGGGCGCCTTTCGGCAAAAGTCCGCTCTCGGCGATCTCTTTGACCATGGCCTGGGTGAGGTAGCTGCCGATGGGCGAAGGCTTTACCACGGCGGGCATACCGGCGAGCAGGTTCACGGCGATTTTCTCGAGCATCCCCCAGATGGGGAAGTTATAGGCGTTGATGTGCACTACCACGCCCTCGCGAGGGGTCATGATGTGGTGGCCGGCAAAGCTACCGCCTTTTGAGAGGGGCACCTGGTCGCCGTCCACGTAATAAGTTTCATTGGGGAATTGCTTCCGCAGGCTGCTGTAGGCAAATAGGTTGCCGATTCCGCCCTCAATGTCGATCCAGGAATCCATCTTGGTGGCCCCGGTGGCGTAGCTGAGTTCGTAAAATTTATTTTTTCGTTCGAGGAGGTAAAACGCCAGCGCCTTGAGCATGCGCCCGCGTTCGTGAAATGTCATTTTGCGGAGGGCGGGGTTGCCGATTTCGCGTCCGTACCGGAGTATGGCGCTGTAATCGAGTCCTTCGGCTGTGGCGAGGGCCACCTGTTGCCCGGTCACCGCATTGAGCAGGGGCGTCCCATCACCATCGCCGGCGATCCACTTTCCCATGACGTAATTTTCTAATTTCATGTATGTTGTAGGTTGAGATTTGAAATTTGGATGGCGTGAAATTACACATTTTGAGGGAGGGCGCCAC
>JAIVHQ010000199.1 GCA_020200995.1 Flavobacteriales bacterium | reverse complement strand
GTTTAAGCGCATCCGTCCGCACGACGACCGCCCGGCCTTCTCCCTCCACTCCGACAATCCCGAGTACAACCCCTACGATGTGGATGTGGAGCAGGTGCTCGAAGTCTGGAAGGCGAGGGGCTTTTGCACTTTCGATATGGACAGCTACCGCGGCGGGAGCGGGGTGAAGGAAATCATCGACCGGCTGGATAGGATTGAAGGGAAGCTGTGAGCAGCGAAGTGATTTAATGATTTGAAAGCGAGTAAAAGCCAGAACACCTGAATATGTTTACGATTTCCCACCTCGACCTCGACACCTTTTTTGTCTCCGTAGAGCGGCTGATGGACAGCCGGCTCAACGGCCGCCCCATCCTCATCGGCGGGGTGACCGACCGCGGTGTGGTGGCCTCGTGCAGCTACGAAGCGCGCAAGTACGGCATCCACTCGGCCATGCCCATGAAGCAGGCGCGCAACCTCTGTCCCGAGGCGGTGGTGATTCGCGGCAATTCGGCCAATTACACCAAATACTCCCGCCTGGTCACCGACATCATCCGCGACCGGGTGCCGATTTTTGAGAAATCATCCATCGACGAGTTTTACGTGGACCTCACCGGGATGGACAAGTTTTTCGGGTGCCTCCAAATTGCTTCCGAGCTTCGGCAAACCATCATGCGCGAGAGCGGGCTGCCGATTTCTTTCGGCATGTCGACCAACAAAACAGTGTCGAAAATTGCGACGGGCGAGGCCAAGCCAAACAACCAGCTTCACATCCTCAAAGGCACGGAAAAACCCTTTTTGGCGCCCCTTTCGGTAAAAAAGATTCCCGGCGTGGGCAACAAGACCTACCAAACGCTCTGCAACCTCGGCGTAAAGCAAATCAGAACCGTGCAGGAGATGCCCGAGGAAATGATGGAGCGCGTGCTCGGCAAGAGCGGCCACTCCATTTGGCGAAAGTCCAACGGTATCGACCCCTCGCCGGTGGTGCCTTACAACGAGCGGAAGAGCATCAGCACGGAGCGCACCTTTGACCGCGACACCACCGATATGGAAAAGCTGCGCGGCATCCTCGTGGCCATGGCCGAAAACCTCGCTTTTCAGTTGCGCCGCGGCCAAAAGCTCACTGCCTGCATCACCTTAAAGTTGCGCTACAGCGATTTTGACACCCGCACCTTGCAGGCCCGCCTGCCTTACACCGCCGCCGACCACGTGATCATTCCCCGCGTGAAGGAGATGTTCGAAAAGCTCTACAACCGCCGCTTGCTGGTGCGCCTCATCGGGGTGCGCTTCAGCCACCTCGTGAGTGGCGGGCACCAGATCAACCTCTTTGACGACACCGAGGAGATGGTGAACCTCTACCAGGCCCTCGACAAGATGCGCAACAAATTCGGCGACCGCGCCGTGGTGCGCGCCACGGGCATCGAGGCCCGCACCATCGGGCGCAGCAACCCTTTTAACGGAGAGCCGCCGGCGCTGCTGGCGAATCGGCGGAGTTGAGGGTTCAATTCTTAAGCTGC
>JAIVHQ010000198.1 GCA_020200995.1 Flavobacteriales bacterium | reverse complement strand
AGCGAAGACGCTCAACCCTCGTGCATTATTTCCCCCCGAAAACACCTGTCTTTTTACGTTTCGGGACCAACTTCTTTCGGCGAATGTCAGCCTGTTTTTACGGGTGGCCAATTCGCCATGCCGCCTCCCCAGCGCGGCCCCCCTGCAGTGGCTTAAGCAGTTTTTCTGTTCTTAACGCCACAATAAAAATCCCATGTTTGAAAAAATTATCAGCCTGGCGGTCGGCAATAAGCTGATCGTGATGGTGGGGGTCGTTGCATTGATCGCTGCGGGGGTTTATTCCCTTTTGGAAATATCGATCGATGCCGTGCCCGACATCACCAACAACCAGGTCCAAATTGTCACCACCTCTCCGAGCCTCGCGGCCGAGGATGTGGAAAATTTTATCACTTACCCCATCGAACTGGCCATGGCCAACCTCCCCGATGTGCTCGAAATTCGCAGCATTTCGCGGTACGGACTCAGCCTGGTGACCGTCGTTTTTGACGAAAGTGTCGAAACCATGCGCGCCAGGCAATTCGTGGCCGAGCAGCTCAACCTCGCCGCCGACGACATTCCCGCCGGCTTTGGTTCGCCCGAAATGATGCCCATCACCACGGGTCTCGGCGAGATTTACCAATACGTGCTCGAAGTCGACTCCGACCACGCGGATACCTACGACGCCATGGAGCTCCGCACCATTCAGGACTGGATCGTCAAGCGGCAGTTTGCCGGAATCGAAGGGGTGATTGAAACCGCTTCTTTCGGCGGCTACGTAAAGCAGTACGAAGTGGCTTTCGATCCCGAGCGGCTCAATGCAAAGCAGGTTACCATTGATCAGGTTGTGCTAGCTTTGGAGTCCAATAATGCCAACTCGGGCGGTGGATACATTTCGCGTGGCACACAAGCCGTTTACATTCGCACCGAAGGCATGCTGCGCTCCGTGGAAGATATTGGCCGCATACCCGTGTCGCTGGCGGGGCCGCAACCCGTGCTCATCCGCGACATTGCAGAAGTGCGCTACGGCGAGGCCCTGCGCTATGGCGCCCTCACCAAAGACGGGAAGGGCGAGGCTGTAGGTGGCATCACCCTCATGCTGAAAGATGCGAATGCCAAAAGCACCGTCGACCGCGTGCGTGCCCGCGTGGCCGAAACCCAAAAAACCCTGCCCCCCGGCGTCCGCATTGAACCTTACCTCGACCGCAGCGATTTGGTGGAGCGAAGCATGGCCACCGTCATCAAAAACCTGGCGGAGGGCGGCCTCTTTGTTGCCCTCATCCTGGTCTTCTTCCTCGGCAATTTTCGCGCGGGATTGCTCGTGGCTTCTGTGATTCCGCTCTCTATGCTGTTTGCCCTCACGCTGATGAACGCCTTCGGGGTGTCGGCCAACCTGATGAGCCTCGGCGCCATCGACTTCGGAATCGTGGTAGACGGTCCGATCATCATCGTGGAAGGCATTCTGTACTACATGGCTGCGCGAGACCTCGGCAAGCATCAATCACAGAAGGATATGGACCG
>JAIVHQ010000210.1 GCA_020200995.1 Flavobacteriales bacterium | reverse complement strand
ACGGGAGGCGGTGTGATGGTGATGGTCATCTGGTCATTTTCCGCAAGGCAGTTTCCGTTTCCGGTGGTGGTCAGGGTGAGTTCCACGGTTCCCGCAGCAATTTCACCGGCTGAGGGAGTGTATCCCGCACCGAGGGTGTTGGGGTCTGGATCAAATGTCCCGTCTCCGCCGCTCCAGGTTCCGCCGGAGGCCACACTCACGTTCCCGTTGAGGGTTACGTCGGGGTTGTTGGCACAAACGGTTCGGTCGCTTCCGGCATTGGCCACGGGTGCGGGAGTGTAGTTAATGGTCACCTCGTCGGTCACGGCATTACAGTCGCCGTTTCCGGTGGTCGTCAACGTAAGGGTCACCGATCCCGCGGTGATTTCTTCGGGGCTCGGCACATAGAATGCGTCGAGTGCATTTGCGGAAGGCGAAAAGCTTCCCGCCCCTCCGCTCCACGTTCCTCCCGTTGCGATGGTCACTGCACCGTTGAGCGCTGCCTCGGCATTGTTGGCGCAGAGGGTTTGGTTGGCGCCTGCATCGGCATTGGGTGAGGGGCCGAAGGTGTAGGTTACATCATCGGTTACCGCGATGCAGTTGTTGTTTCCGGTTGAGGTCAGGGTCAGGGTCAGAGAACCGCTGTTAATTTCGCCCTGGCTGGGAGTGTAGGTAGCATTTAGTGTGCTTGAGTTTGGAGTAAAAGTTCCGCTTCCTCCGCTCCAGGCTCCGCCCGAGGCGATGGTGACCGAACCATCGAGGGTGATGACCGCATTGTTGGAACAAAGCTCGCCACCCGCGCCCGCATCCACAACGGGAGGAGGGGTGATGGTGATGGTTACGTTGTCTGACACCGCATTACAGTCATTGTTACCTGTTGTAGTCAGGGTGAGGGTGGTGGTGCCGTTTGCAATCTCAGCGGCTGAGGGTGTATATACCGCCCCCAGCGAAGTGTTGCTAGGATTAAAAGACCCGCTGCCACCACTCCATATTCCACCTGAGGCTACACTTACATTACCGTTCAGATTTACATCGGGATCATTTGCACAAACGGTGGCGTCCGATCCCGCATTGGCCGTCGGGGCAGGTGTAAATGTGATGGTCACAAAATCATCTTCGGGTACGCAATTTCCATTGCCCGTTGAAGTGAGGGTGAGCACAAGCGATCCTGCAGCAATTTCTGCGGAGGTTGGTGTATACAGGGCATTCAGGTTGTTGGCGTTGGGAAAGAAAGTCCCGTCTCCACCCGACCATTGACCTCCCCCTGCAACATCCACATCTCCTGAAAGCGACACCTGAGCATTGTTGGAGCAAACTGAAATCGAGGGTCCGGCATCAACTTCGGGAGCAGGGGTGAATGAAATTTCGATCTCGTCTGTCACGGGGGTGCAATTGCCGTTGCCCGTCGTGGTCAAAGTGAGGGTAAGGCTGCCACTGTTTATTTCGGACGACGTGGGGGAGTATGTGTTTTCAAGGCTACCCGAGCCGTTGCTATAATTGCCCAATCCACCCGACCATTGCCCTCCGGAGGCCACCGACACCACCCCGTCGAGGGGTACGTCGGCATTGTTGGCACAAAGTACCAGGTCAGCTCCTGCATTGGCAGTAGGCGACGGGGTAAAAGTGATCAGAACCTGATCGCTGACAGGGGTGCAGTTTCCGTTGGAGGTGGTGGTGAGTGTCAGGGTCACCGAACCGTTAGAAATTTCCGCTGCTGTGGGGTTGTAAATAGCACCGAGGGCAGTATTGTCGGGGCTGAAGCTTCCGGATCCACCCGACCACTGGCCGCCGCCTGCCACTGATACGGATCCGTTGAGCTGAGTAGCGGGGTTGTTGCTGCAAATGAACAAGTCGGCTCCTGCATCGGCGGTTGGGGCAGGGGTAAAGGTGTAGGTTACCTCGTCTTCCACGGGGTTGCAATTGCCATTGTCGAGTGAAGTGAGGGTCAGCGTTACAGAGCCGTTGCTGATCTCCGCAGGAGTTGGCACATAGGTGGCATTCAGTGTCGTTGTGTTGGGGCTAAAGGTGCCTGCTCCTCCCGCCCATAAACCGAAGTTGGCGCCCGTAAGCGAGCCGTTCAGATTGATGGTCGTATTGTTTTCGCAAATATTTGCGTCAGCACCGGCATTAACTACAGGCGGGTTGGTGAAGTTGAATGTGACCTGATCCGATTCGGCAAGGCAATCGGCGTTGTCGGTAGAAGTGAGCGTGAGTGTGATTCCGCTCAATAAGAGTTCTCCCGGAGTGGGGGTATAAACGGCATCGAGGGCATTCGGACTCGGATCAAAGGTGCCTGAACCTCCCGACCACGTTGCTCCGCCTGCTACTGTTACGGAGCCGTTGAGTTGGATGTCCGCATTGTTTCTGCAAATGTCCCGATCGGCTCCGGCATCAACTACGGGAGCAGGGCTGAAAAAGAGGGTGACATTGTCAGTCACAGGCAGGCATCCACCGTTTCCCGTGGTGGTCAATGTGAGGTTCACGAATCCGGTGGATATTTCCAAAGGAGTCGGAGTGTAACTTGCCGTGAGTGACTGATTGGAAGGCGTGAAAAGACCACTGCCGCCCGACCACTGACCGCCGCCTGCATTGGTGACGGCACCCGCCAATGTTACGGTGGCGTTGTTGGCGCATACCGTTTGATCAGGGCCGGCATCGGCGAGAGGGGCAGGGCCCCAGGTCACCAAAACGCTGTCTGCCTCTGCAAAGCAGTTACCGTTTCCTGTAGAGGTGAGCACCAGCCACAAGCTGCCGTTTTCAACTTCTGTCGCAGTGGGGGTGTATGTGGGGTTCAGTACCGCAGGGCTGGGGCTGAAACTTCCTGATCCACCGCTCCAAAGGCCGCCTGTCGCTATATCAATAAAGCCGTTCAATGAAACGGCGGTGTTGTTTTCACATGCTTCTATTTCAGCACCGGCATCTACGATGGGTGCCGGGTTGTAGCTGATCTCGACTTCGTCGGTTACGGGAAAGCAATTGCCTACAGATGAGAGTGTGAGTGTTATGTTGCCCGAGCTCAAGTCGGCCAAACTCGGATCGTATACAGCGTCCAGTGTAAATTCATCGGGAATAAAGGCACCGGTACCATTGGTACTCCACACGCCTTGGGTGGCACCGCCGCTCACGGAGCCGTCGAGCTGCGTGGTGCGGTTGGCACATACGCTCTGATCGGGGCCTGCATCCACTACGATGGGGGCCGAAAATTCAGAGAAATAGCCAAAACGACAGCCGCTGCTGGCCCCTCCGTTGATGAGTCCAAGCGAAAACGGCTCCTGAGAATTTGAAATCAAGTTCGGATCACCTGAAGCAATCTGACCTGTCGTAAACTGAATTTGTGCTCCTACCCAGAATCCGCCCGTACCGGGCACCACAGCGAAATCATCGGGGTCGATGATGTCTGCGTCGCCGTTGAGTACAAAATCGTCCTCAGCTCCCGCGGGAACGAGGAGGTTGATGAAAAAGCTTTCGTTGGTGGCCCGTACGAAACTCACTTGTTCCGAACCGGCGCAGTTTAGTGGCGGTAAGAGTGCCATGCCCACTTCGCAGCCGAAGCCGCTGACGTGTATTAAATAAAAATCCTTGTTTCCCGTAATGTAAGTCAGGTCGTCTGTAATCGTGATGCGAAAGGTTTCCCCGTTGAATAAGGTCGCCACAACTGTGCCGCCCACCGAAATTTGGGTGTTGGTCTGGGTGGCCACTACATAGGCGTATTCGGGCGTGGTGAGGCCTCCTTTATTTACAATGTACTCATTGCCTACAATGTCTACGGGAACCAGTTGGTCACCGATAAGATCTTTACAACCTGCCGGCTGCGGCCACACTGAGTCATCTTTGACAGACACGGCGATGGGTTTGTCGGAGATGATGGATGACCCTGAAGGATTGTTGGCCCCGTTGGTGCTCGTGACCGATGCCGAGTAGGTTTGCCCCTCATTCAAGGTAATTACGAAACTCTGAAAGGCCGGTTGGCCACCGTCCAACTCTGAGGTGGGGTAAATGAGTACGGTGGTGTTGTCCTCTGTGGCTACAATGTCAAAACTGGTGTAGGGTTCGGGGGTGTAATTTCCGTTTCTCCAGGTATTTTGCATGGGGGTGTAAAACTCTGTTCCCAATCCGTTGATCCCCTTGAGTGCCCATATATCCGGGTTTTGCGGCGAACTGATTTCGAAAATGGCCGTGATATCAGTGGTTGATTCGATTTTTAATCCCGTATTCAGCACAGTTCCTGTAGGCGATGTAAAAAGTTGGGGGAGGAGGGCTGTTACGTTGATGGTCTCCGTAGAATTAGGCGCAAGGGTGGTCGTGATCGGAGCACCACCGTTGAAGCCCGGGTTGGCGGGTTGAGAGATGGTCACATCTGCTGCTTCTGCACCACTGGCCAATCTTATATAAGAAGGATTGCCACCCGTACTGTGGCCCGAAGTAACCTGCGGAGGTGCCAGCCAAAATTCTGTACTTGTTTGACTAAAAAGAGATGACTGTGTTAAAAACAGTGAAAAGAAAGCAAGCAGTATGGCCGGGCTGTTGAATTTGCGGAGGAAATTCAGACTGTAAATGAGAGGTTTAATCATCGCTTCAGGAAAGGATTTATCTGAATGAAATTACTTCAATTGCGCAGGGCTGAATCACCGCGAAATGATAGTTTTAGAGCGCCGGAGTCGGCCCATTCGTCCATAAAACCGAGGGATTCAACACTGAAAATTTTTACCACCGTGATTTTTAAATCCGGATCTGCGTTTTTGAGGTACCAATAAATACCGCCGTAATTGGCCGAGTGGAAATCGCCGTTGAAGTGGAGAAATACGGCGTCCTGTTTTTTGTTGCGCAAGATGTTTTCTGCCATGGCCGCATCTTTGAGTGCCTGCGCCCTCACAAAGTTTTCGGCCTTGAAACCCATGCGGTGGCCCCCGCCCATCATTTCCATCATTTCCCCGTAGCCCGGCGTTTCCATTGAGAATGCGATGGGAAGCTTGGGCAAGAGTACTTTTGAGGCGGCGTCCAAAGTCTCAAGGGTGTCGAGCCCGGCTTTGGCCGTCAGTGAGGCATAGCGCCGCGGCACATTGGTGGCGATGAAAGGGAGTCCGTTTGCAGCGGCAAATTCTACCAATGGCTTGTAATCTGTTTTATAATTGGTCCAAAGCCGGGCCTGGTCTTCAAAAACTTTGTCGGTCATCAATCCTGTGAGGTATTCGTCGAGCAGCAATTGTCCATCGCTCTCAAACATTTCGCCGCCAAGCACCAGGTCGCTTTTTTCGTGAAGGGCTTTGGTGGTGCGCAGCTGTAGCCAGTGCACCATGGCATTGTCGTGAAATTCGCCAAAGAGCACCACATCGCTCTCAGCCATGGTGGCCACCGCTTCTCCGAAATCGATCGGGGTCCCATCCGAGCTGTACATGGCGTAGGCCGGTAGAGCCTGCGCAGCGACCTGCATATTTGCCGAAAGGCACCATACCGAAAATGAGAAGAGGAGGAGGGAAATGCGAATTTTCATGAAAGGGGTGTTTTGGCTGCTATTTTACGATAATTTAATCGATTCAGGGCGCTCAACCCCGCACATGTTCTTATTTTTGGCGGTCTATGAAGGTATTGGTTATCGGAAAAACAGGACAACTGGGCAGGGCGTTATCGGCGCTGACCACAAATGTCGATATGCAATTTGCAGATCGGGGGGTGGCCGACCTTTCCTTTCCGGAAAATATTGATGACGCACTGGCCCCTTTTGAATTTGATGTGCTCGTGAATGCCGCAGCCTATACCGCTGTAGATGCCGCCGAAACCAATGCCGAAACCGCGCGCATTGTCAATGCCGATGCCGTGGAGAAAATGGCCCGCCATTGCGCTGATCGAGGCGCACTGTTCATTCACATCTCGACCGATTACGTTTTTGACGGTTCCCGTCCCGTGCCTGCCCGCGAGGACGACCCCACTTCGCCGATCGGCGTGTACGGAATTACCAAGAACGCGGGCGAAATTGCCGTGCGCAAGCACTGTCCGAACCACATCATCTTGCGCACTTCGTGGCTCTACGCAGCTCACGGGCGCAATTTTCTGAACACCATGTTGAGGCTCGCAGAAACCCGACCCGAATTGCAAGTGGTGTTCGACCAGACCGGAACGCCGACCTGCACGGCCGATTTGGCAAAAGCCATCGAAACCATCATTCTAAAATACACCGTTTCGCCGACCGATTTTCCCGCCGGGACTTATCATTTTGCCAACGAAGGCGTGGCATCCTGGTACGACTTTGCCTGTGCTATCTTCGAACTTTCGGGAATGCGAACGATCGTGCAGCCTGTTGAAAGCTACGCTTTTCCCACTGCGGCCAAGCGCCCTTCTTACAGCGTGCTGAACAAGCAAAAAATAAAAGATACATTTGGAATTGAAATTAAGCACTGGCGCCATGCACTGCGCGATTGCCTGACAGAGCGCAACACAACCCATGAATAAACCCCTACTTGTAACCGGCGGAGCCGGATTTATCGGCGCCAACTTTATCCGGGTTCTTCTCGAGACCCGTCCCGATTTGAAAATCGTCAACCTCGACCTGCTCACCTACGCGGGGCGTGAGGAAAACATGACGGGGTTTGAAGACGGCCCGAACTACACTTTCGTGAAAGGCGACATTTGCGATCGATCGCTGGTGGAGTCCCTCTTCAAAACGCACGACTTCGGCGGGGTGATTCACTTCGCCGCCGAGTCGCATGTGGACAACAGTATTTCCGGCCCCGAAGCGTTTATAAACACCAACGTGCACGGCACTTTTACCCTGCTCGATGTGGCGCGCAAACATTGGATGGAAGGGCCTTTTGCCCAAAAAGCAGGCTGCGAATCCTGCCGCTTTTTGCACATCAGCACCGATGAGGTTTACGGCAGTCTTGGCGAAACAGGCCTTTTTACGGAAAGTACGCCTTACGCGCCAAACAGCCCCTACAGCGCCAGCAAGGCCGCGAGCGATATGATCGTGCGTAGCTATTTTCACACTTACGGAATGAATGTGGTGACCACCAACTGCTCCAACAATTACGGCCCGCTGCAGCACGACGAAAAGCTTATCCCCACCATCATCCGCAATGCCCTGCACGGCAAGCCCATCCCCATCTACGGCGACGGACTCAATGTGCGCGACTGGCTCTATGTCACCGACCACTGCAAGGGGATTTGGCTGGCTTTCGGGAAGGGCAGGCCTGGAGAGACCTACAACATCGGCGGGCGCAATGAGCGGCAAAACCTCTACATTGCCGAGACGATTTGTGAAATCATTGACCGAAAAAAGCCCAAGGCAGAAGGCAGCCGAAAGGACCAGATCACTTTCGTAACCGACCGGCCCGGGCACGACCGGCGCTACGCCATCGACGCTTCCAAAATCGAACACGAACTTGGCTGGAAGGCCGAAGAGAACTTCGAATCGGGCATCGAAAAAACCATTGACCACTACATCAACCTATATTCTCAATAACATGGAACCACAAGTATTGGAACGCGCCAAAAAATGGCTCGGCGATTCGTACGACGAACAGACCCGCACCGAGGTGCAGAAAATGATAGACGGCAACCCGAAAGAACTCGAAGACGCCTTTTACAAAGACCTCGACTTCGGCACGGGCGGCCTGCGCGGCGTAATGGGCCCCGGCACCAACCGAATCAACACCTACACCATCGGGATGGCCACCCAGGGGCTGGCCAATTACATCAACGCACAGGTAAAATCCGGCAAAAAGGCTGTGGCCATCGCCCACGATTGCAGAAACAACAGCCACGTATTTGCGCGAAGGGCAGCCGAAGTATTGGCTGCCAACGGCATTCAGGTCTACCTCTTTCCCGAACTGCGCCCCACGCCGGTGCTCTCATTTGCTGCAAGGCACTACGGGTGTACCTCGGGAATCGTGGTCACGGCTTCGCACAACCCGCCCGAGTACAACGGATACAAGGTGTACTGGGACGACGGCGCACAGATTGTGCCGCCCCATGATAAGGGAATCATCACTGAAGTGCGCAAGGTGACCTCACCCGAGCAGGTGGCCGAAGGAGTGGATGAGCAGCTGATCCACATCATCGGCGCCGATCTGGATGAAATTTACCAAACCACCATTCTCAAAGAATGCATCAACCTCGATGCGGTGAGGGCCATGACCGGTATGCCCATTGGGTACACCAACCTGCACGGAACTTCTATTACTCAATTTCCGGCTTTTTTGGAGCGCATGGGTTTCACCAACGTGCACTCCGTGACTTCGCAGGAGAAGCCCGATGGCAATTTCCCCACTGTTGAATCACCCAACCCCGAAGAGCGCGCTGCCATGGATGAGGCACTCGCCCTGGGAAAATCCATCGGCGCAGAGATCATTCTCGGTTCTGACCCCGACGGCGACCGCGTGGGCATCGGTGTGAAAAACCCGGCTGGCGAGCTCGAGCTGCTCAACGGAAACCAGACCGCCACGGTGCTCACCTGGTACATCCTCTCCAACCTAAAGGCGAAGAACTAACTGCCGGAGAACGGATTTGTGTGCAGCACCATTGTGACTTCCGAACTCATGGACAGCATCGCGGAGTACTTTGGTGTGAAGTGCTATGTGACGCTGACGGGATTCAAATGGATCGCCGATGTGATCCGCAGAAAAGAGGGCGTGGAAAAATTCATTTGCGGAGGCGAAGAGAGCTACGGCTTTATGATCGGCGATGCCGTGCGCGACAAGGACGGAGTGATCACCTCGGGAATGCTCTGCGAAGTGGCTGCCTGGGCCCTCCACAACGGGAAGTCCTTCTACGAAATCATGGTGGAGATGTACACCGAACTGGGCCTCTACCGCGAAGCCCTCGTCTCACTCGTGAAGAAAGGCAAAGACGGAGCCGCCGAGATTTCCGCCATCATGGACGGGTACCGCAACGATACGCCCAAAGTGCTGGCGGGATCGGAAGTGCTCGAAGTGCGCGATTACCAAACCGGACAAATCAAGGACTTGAAATCAGGCAGAAGCCGACCCACGGGTATTCCGGGTTCAAACGTGATCCAGTTTTACCTCGCCGACGGCAGCAAAGTCACTGCCCGTCCTTCAGGCACCGAGCCAAAAATCAAATTCTACTTTAGCCTACACACCGAAATTTCGGGGATGGCGGACTTTGAAGAAAAGAAAGCCGAGCTCGACGGTCGAATCGCAGAGCTGAAAGAGGCATTTGTGAATGGTTGATGACCCTGTCGGCAAAATCATCTTCTCGATTTCGTATCTGTTCCGCTGTGGCCCGGGCGCAGGAGGTCAAATACGGTTTTCACGGGATTAAATGTGTCGATAGGCACTTCGACAAACACGGTGTTCCAGCGGTGCATTGATCCGTTCCAGAGGCCTGGCAGCTCCAGGGCGCGGATGTCGCGGCCTTGATAGTTCTTGGACACCACCATCCCTGTATCGGGGTTGCGGTACTTCATCAGGTCGAAGGGTTCTCCCCTGTGGTCTTTCAGCGATACCACAAGATCTACGGGGTTGAAGTGGCCCGCGCTTTCCAGAATGGCTTTTTGTTCGGGGTCGTCGGTGTCCACCTGGGCTTTTTCGACTATCTGAAGTGAAGAGGATCCATCAGGAAAGGCCCACCCCCGGGTTCGCCCTGGTTTTTCACCATCCCGCATACGCGCAGCGGACGGTTGAGCAGGTCCCTAAGGTCCTCGACGCCAAGGCCGTCAACATCTGCGGCAAACCACTTTTGGAAAAAAGCTGTGCAGGCGGAGTGGTCGAGATTGCCTTTCTCCAAAGCTTCTGAAAAGCCGAAGACGCTCTCCTGAACATCGAGCAGGATGCCCGCCAGGAGTTCTTTGTATTCCACTGTGGTTCCCTTCAGGTGATCGGGCACCACGTTGTCGATGTTTTTGATGAAGACCAAATCGGCATCGAGTTCATTGAGGTTTTCGAGCAGTGCCCCGTGCCCTGCGGGCCTCAGTAGCAAGTTGTCGTTTTCGTCTATCACCCATTCTTTGCTGTCCTCGTAAATCGCAGGGGTGTCTGTAGCCGGCTTTTGTAAGCTGGTCTCCACCCGAAAGTTGATACCGAGTGCCTTGCTCAGCTCATCCCTGAGCTCAGCGAGGTGCACCTTGGCTTCTTCCTGCGTATTTTCAGGAATGGTGAAGTGAAGGTGGGCCTCATTTCCCGTCACCGCATACATTTTTGCTTCGTGAAAGTGCTCTTCAAAAGCCGTGCGTGAATCGCTGTCCCTGTATTTGTGAAATTTTATCATGCCTTTCGGCAAACGGCCGTAGTTCAACCCGTCTTCCAGCAGCAGGGCCTTGAGTATATCGATGCGTGTCGACTTATCATTGAGCGGAAAGTCGCGGGGAAGTCCCACAATCGACAGCAGTGATTCTCCAAAGGGAAAATCTTCCAACGAATTGAAGAAGGCATCTGCACTCTCACTGTTTTCGTTGCCTTCAAGGGCTGCAAACAGGTCCTTGAACATGCGGCTGGCGGCTCCGCTTGCCGGGACAAATTTTAGCACCTTGCAGTCCTCGCGCGCTCGATACCGAGCGATGAAATCCCTTTTGTCGATGTCCGAAACGGAGTGGATTTCGCTACCGAGCCTGCAGTTTTCGGCAAGCTTGATGAAAGGGTAGCCTTTTAGCAAAACCTCGCGGTATTCCGCCAGTTTTTCACGTGTAATGCCCTTTTCGGCAAGTTGTTCAATAAGATCGTCGGGAAGAGTCGTCGCCATAAATTTTCTGTTTGTTTCCAAAAATATTGATTCTTCGCTTCATGCGAAAGGTTTTTCGCGATTGATTCACGCCTTTCACGGCACCTGAAATTCTTATCTTCGCCGCGATGGAAAAAATTCTGTTGACCGGCGGCGTCGGATACATCGGTTCTCACATTGCAGTGGCCCTTGTGGAGCACGGGTATACCCCGGTATTGCTCGACAACCTCTCCCGCTCCGATGATTCGATTCCCGATCGCATCAATGAGCTGTGCGGCTTTAATGTTCCCTTGTACAAGACAGATTGTCGCGACAGAGATGGCCTCCGCAAACTTTTGGATGCCGAAGGCGGCGTGGACGGGGTGATTCACCTGGCGGCTTACAAATCTGTGGGGGAGTCGGTGAAAATTCCGCTGACATACTTTGACAACAACATTAGCGCCATGACGGCACTGCTGGATATCATGGTGTCTGAGCGGTTGAACAACCTGGTGTTTTCATCATCGTGCACGGTATACGGAGTACCCGACCATCGGGAGGTCACAGAGAAAACTCCTTTCGGGAACGCCTTCAGCCCTTATGGTTTCACAAAGCAGGCCTGCGAGCGGTTGATGGCCGATGTGGCCCGATCAGAGCCTTGGATGAGGCAGGTGAGCCTTCGCTATTTCAATCCGATCGGTGCCCACCCTTCCGGAAAACTCGGCGAACTGCCGGGAGGCGTGCCCGACAACCTGATCCCATACGTGACCCAAACGGCCGCAGGACAACGCGATCACATCACCATTTTCGGCAGCGACTACGACACCCCCGATGGCACCTGTGTGCGTGATTACGTGCACGTATGCGACGTGGCCGAAGCCCATGTGCGCGCCCTGAATTACGTCTCGGAAAGCGACATTGCACTCGACACTTTTAATATCGGCACCGGAAGGGGGCACAGTGTTAAAGAAATTATCGACATCTTTCGGCGTGTAAATAAGACCGAAGTCAGATCGGAGGAGGGTCCACGAAGACCCGGCGATGTCGACGCCATCTATGCCAATGTCGACAAAGCATCGGCAACCTTGGGATGGACTTCGAAGTACACCGTTGAAGAAGCACTAAAACACGCTTGGGAATGGCAAAAATCGCTGTAAATATATTTCGCACCTCGGCCGCTGTCGCAGTGTTTTGCCTGTCAGGCCTTTCGGCAAATGCCCAAAGCGGCAGCGCTGAGCGCCCGCCCGTGGAGAAAGTTTACGATCGACACGAGGACAAGATCGTCTTGGAAATCACCAACGATATGTGGCTCAATGTACCCGAAGGTGTGGATCTCCGTGGGTTTTCGCCCGGAGCAAAAGTTTACCTCTACTCCGATTACACTTTTGGCGAAAGCGACGTGAGCTTTGCCTGGGGCTTGGGTGTGAGTGTGGACAATGTGCACAGCAACGCCGAATTTATTCAGGAGTCTGCTGAAGAAGGCACTGTGGGGGACCAAATTCTTACGCCTTTTTCGGAAACATACGAATACAATAAAAACAAATTCGTCACCACCTTCATTGAACTTCCGTTGGAGCTCAGGTATATAAAAACGGGACGCAACCCGTTTAAGCTGGCTGCGGGTTTTCGCGTGGGCTACATGATTTCCAACCATCAGAAGATCATCGATACCGAAGGCAAACGAAAATACTACGATTTTGACAACATGAACCGCCTGCGCTATGGTGTATCAGCAAGGTTGGGTGTGGGAATGGTTCAGCTCACAGGTTTTTATTCATTGGTGCCGCTTATAGAAAGCGGAAAGGGCTCGGAGGATATCACCGCAGTTTCGCTGGGGCTTTCCTTTACTTTCATCAAATGACCCAGGTTTGGCTCACGAATAAATAGAGAACACCAAATCCCGCGGCGACACCCGCGTACACCTCCAATGCGGTGTGCATTTTGAGAACCAGTCTTGCGCTGAGAACAAGCCCTGTTAAAAGAATAATCAGCCCCAGGAGTCCGAAGTCGAACCATCCGTGAATTTGAAACAGCCCAACTGCTGTACCTGCCAGCCCGCCCACCCCTGTCGCGTGCGCGCTGATTTTCAATTTGGTGTTGAGTACAGTCAGCGCAACCAGTGAGACGGTGCAGCCCAGCATGATTGCGTGGATAGAAACGGGCAGCGCCCCCCGCCGCAAGAGGATGTATCCCAAAACAAAGAAGAACACCGATGATATGTAGGGAGCAAAGCGCTCTGTGCGTTTTTGCACGTCAAATGAAGTCACAGCCCCGTACCACCGCAAAAGCAATACGTTGATCGCAGGAAACGCAATTGTACTGAGGGCCATAATAATGTAAGTGATGCGGAGCTGCTCGGGATGCACACGGCCACTGACCATGGGGTCGAATTGCCCCGCAAATACCACGCACAGCAAGGGCATGAGCAAAGGGTGGAAAACAATGGAAATGACTGCGGCCGATGCGCGCATGAAGCTTAGAGTTGTTTGCGGAGTCGGGCCACGGGTATATTGAGCTGCTCCCTGTATTTGGCCACGGTGCGTCGTGCTATGTTGTATCCTTTTTCCTTGAGGAGGGTGGCGAGTTTTTCATCGGTTAGCGGCTTGCGTTTTTCTTCCGCTTCGATGGCATCGATGAGTATTTTTTTCACCTCCCGGGTCGACACTTCTTCGCCGCTGTCAGTGGAAAGTGATTCGCTGAAAAAACTTTTGAGCAGGAAGGTGCCGTAGGGAGTTTGCACGTATTTGCTGTTTGCCACCCGCGAAATGGTCGAGATGTCCAGGTGTACAATCTCTGCAATGTCTTTCAGGATCATCGGCTTGAGTTTGGTTTCATCGCCGGTGATAAAGTACTCGCGTTGAAATTCAACAATGGCATTCATGGTGAGTAGCAGGGTCTGTTGTCGCTGCTTGATGGCATCGATAAACCACTTGGCCGAGTCGATCTTCTGTTTCACAAATTGAATGGCCTCTTTTTCTTTCTTGTTGTGCTCTTTGGCCACAGCATAGCCCTTCATCATTTGCTTGTAGCTTTCGCTGACGCGCAAATCGGGAGCATTGCGGGCGTTGAGCACCACGCGAAGTTCTTCGTCGTCTACCGATAGCAGAAAATCGGGAATTACATGGTCGGCAGTTTTGGAATTGTCGCGCATGCTGTTGCCCGGCTTTGGGTTCAGCTTAACGATTTCGGAGATGGCCTCTTTGAGGTCTTCGTCCGAAATTTGCATGCGCTTCAAAATGCGGTCGTAGTGCTTTTTGGTGAAAGCGTCAAAGTGATTTTCTACCAGCTCTTTTGCCAGTCGCACTGAAGGGTAGCCTTCGTCTTTTCGCCTCAGCTGAAGCAGGATACATTCTTTGAGGCTGCGAGCTCCTACCCCCGCAGGGTCCAACCGCTGAACCACCTCGAGCACCTTACCCAATTCTTCGGCGGTGGCCTGAATGTTTTGAGAAAAAGCCAGGTCATCTGAAATGTTTTCAAGCTCCCTGCGCAGGTACCCGTCGTCATCGAGGTTGCCGATGATGGTCTTGGCAAGGAGGGCCTCCCGCTCTGTGATATTTCTCAGCGAAAGTTGCTGGGCAAGGATGTCCCGGAAGGTGCTGCCCGATACGAAGGGCATGGATTTTTCGTCATCATCCGCCCCCTTGTTTCTGATGCTGAGTTTATAAGACGGGGTGTCGTCATCGTCCATGTACTGCGAAAAGTCGAAGTCGTCCCGCGCTTCGTCGCGTTCTTTGTTTTCGTCGAGATCCTCTCTCTCGTCGCGGTCTTCTAATTCATCTTCGTGGCCTTCATCCAGTGCCGGATTCGATTCCATCTCCTCTTTGATGCGCTGCTCGAGCTCTATGGTGGGCACCTGCAAGAGCTTCATCAGCTGTATCTGCTGTGGGGAAAGCTTTTGTAATAATTTTTGACGAAGACTTTGTTTTAGCATGTTGGTGATTGAGGACGCGTAAGGCCGAGCACAAACTTAAGCGAAAGTTCGGAAAATTTCACGGGCAATGCCATGGGCGATGTGATTAATGGTCCACGACGATAAGCCGCCAGCGGTTTTTGAGCCTGTATTTGCGGCCGTTGTAAAGCATACCCGACCCGCCGATCGCTGCAAATACCCCTGCCAGTACCCAAACCTCCGGATCGACAATGGGTCTTCGGCCTGTGTTGAAATAATTGTTGGCCGCCGAAAACACAAAAAACGATGGGACGACCAGTAAAACACCTTTTGACCATTTGCGAACCCCGGGGACTTTGGAGCGGTCTGCAACGGCTTCTACATCTTTGAGTAAAATCGGAGTGCCTTGACCTACATAAAAAAGTGAGCCGCGGAATCCTGAGATATGCCCTTCATTAAAGTTCGGTTGATCCTCTAATTTGAAGGAAATGTCATCACCGGTATAGTAGCGGATGCGTTTTTTTGTACCGGGTTTTTCCAGCAATAGAAACGGCTGCATTTGTGCTTCGCAAACAAGCGGAAGCAAGATGAAGAGACAGGCCACCAATTTAAGGCGGCTGATTGATTTCAAATTATTCAGGGAGTACTGCATGAACAGAGAGACCTTCTTTATTGATTATATGCAATACAGACGTTTTTGGGCTCCGTGAAAAAATTCATGGCCTCAAAGCCGCCTTCGCGCCCTACGCCCGAGTTTTTGACCCCGCCAAACGGGGTGCGCAGGTCGCGTTCGAGCCAGCAATTGACCCACACAATACCTGCGTGAACCGCTTCAGCTGTGCGGTGGGCGCGGTTGAGGTCGGATGTCCAAATGGTGGAGGCAAGGCCGTATGGAGTGGCATTTGCTTTGGCCACAGCTTCCTCGTCGGTTTCGAATGTGTCGAGGGTAACCACCGGCCCGAAAATTTCCTCCTGGTTGGTTCGGCACTGCTGGTCGAGCCCCTCAATGACGGTGGGTGCGACGTAGTATCCGCCCGAGAGTTCACCCTCGAGTTTCACACGGTTTCCTCCGCAGAGAATCCGCCCGCCTTCCTGCTGTGCCAGGTCGATGTATGAGAGAATTTTTTTCATATGACCCTCGCTGACCACAGCTCCCATCCTGGTGCTCTCGGATGCGGGATTACCGACTTCCAGCTCCTTTACTTTTGCCGTAAAGGCCTCCCTAAAACGCTTGTAGATGGATTTCTCAACGAGGATGCGCGAGCCGCAAAGGCATATTTGGCCCTGGTTGGCAAATGAGCTGCGCACTGTGGTGGAGAGCATCTTATCGAAATCGCAATCGGCGAAAATAATGTTTGGGTTTTTACCGCCCAGTTCGAGCGAGAGCTTTTTGAATTGCATACCCGCCTGCGATATGATGCGCTTGCCCGTTTCAGTGCCGCCTGTAAAGGAAATGGCCCCCACATCGGGATGGGTGCAGATGGGTTCACCCGCCTCGCCGCCGAGACCGTGTATGATGTTGAGTACCCCTTTCGGAAAATTTATCTCACGTGCCGTTTCGGCCAGCATGTAGGCCGTCATGGGGGTGATTTCAGAAGGCTTGGCCACCACCGTGTTTCCGGCGGCCAGGGCTGGAGCTATTTTCCATGAAAATAAGTAGAGCGGGAGGTTCCACGGAGAGATGCAGGCCGCTACGCCGATGGGCCGACGCAAGGTGTAGTTGATGCCAACCCCTTCGGTGTAATGGCTGCTCGAAGCGTAGTGCATGGCTGCAGCTGCGTAAAATTCGAAGTTTGAAACGGCCCTCGGGATGTCAACTGCTCGCGCCAGACTTACAGGCTTTCCGTTGTCGACCGATTCGGCTTTTGCAAAGGCCTCTGATTTTTGGCGGATGCCGTCGGCGAGCCTCATGATGTGCGAAAACCTTTCGGATGCCGGGAGTTTCGACCATGCGGGAAAGGCGGCTTTTGCTGCTTTCACGGCGCGGTCAGCATCGCTTGCCCCGCTTCTGGCTATTTTGGAATACACTTTTCCGGTAGAAGGATCGATGTTGTCGAGCCAAAGGCCTGAGTCTGCCGCTGAAAACCGGCCATCGATGAAGTTGAGGATCTCAGTCATGGCGGTGAATTTCGCCATTTAGGTTTGAATACCCACAAAAAAGCGCCGCTGATGCGGCGCTTTTCGCGTTTTCGATTTGTTTGAAAATTGAGAACTTCCGTGGTTGGTGTTTACGCATGTGGCCAATGAAGCATTGTTAACGGGCTGAGAAGGATTGTTAAAGATGGTTAAGCTCCAAAGGAAGGCCCTGCCGCGGGTCGTAACTTTGCAACACTTTGAAAAAAAGTTTTATCACTGCCTTGATCGCCCTGATTTGCTTCGCACTTGTAGGGCTCGTCGCCATCCAGATTTACTGGATACAAAATTCCATTGCTCTGCGTGATGGCCAGTTTAGACGAAATGTAAAAACCGCAGTGGCCGAATTCAACCACGTCCTTGAGCGTGAGGAAGCCAGAGAGCGGATGAAACAGAATGATGTGGGGCGGAAGTTCATCGCCGAATTGGACAGCATTAAGCGCTCGCGACCCAAAGGCAGTCTTGTTGTATTGGACGACACCATCACCGGTGATACCGCAGTGGTTATTTCTCCGGACGGGGAATACGCTTTCAAGTTTACCAACCAAAAATCCACAAGACGATTTTTTGACCTCGGTGAGGATTCTGAATTTACCGATAACGGAGGCTCATTTACCGATCTGAAAGATTTGAGCGAGGCACAAAGCGAGCTGCTGTCTGATGTGTTGACGGGCTTTTTGCAATTGAAGAATATGGGCGCTGATTTCATAAGTCGACATTCTGTAAAGTCCATCGATTCATTGCTGAGCAAGAATTTAAGAACTGTGGGAGGCATAACTGCCAATTACAAGTTTGGAATTTTTGATGTCTATGACGCCCCGGTCATGCTTTCGGACGGAGCAGCTCAGAACGTTGAATCCTTGTTGCAGAACGGCTTTAGAATGCGGCTTTTTCCAAGCGACATGGTGCAGGAGCCGCTCTACCTCAGGGTGTGGTTTCCCCGACAAGAGACCTACCTTTTGAAGACCTTATGGCCATTGCTTTTCGCTTCAGCCATATTTATGCTTACCGTGGTTGTGGCCTTCGGCTACACCATTCGCACCATATTGTATCAGAAAAAGTTGTCGGCCATCAAGAATGATTTTATCAATAATATGACCCACGAACTCAAGACTCCCATTGCCACCATCTCTTTGGCTTGTGAGGCCCTTTCAGATCCGGTCATGTCTAAATCAGAACAGCGGGTAGGCCACTTTTTGAAAATGATCGGCGAAGAGAATAAACGCCTTGGGGTGCTGGTTGAGAATGTGTTGAGAAGTGCGGTCCTCGACAGGGGCGAAATGAAAATCAACCACAACGATGTAGATTTACATCAGGTGATTACCGCTGCCATTCGCAATATTGAGTTGCAAGCCCAGCAGAAGGGCGGCAGGGTGGAAACTGATTTAAGCGCCGATAACTGCGTCATCAAAGGCGACAAGGTGCACCTCACCAATGTGGTTTACAACCTGCTCGACAATGCGATTAAGTACAGCGGAGAGGACCTTGTGATAAAAGTGAGTACTTTGTGCCACAATTCATTCATTGAGATTCGGGTGGCTGACAACGGCATCGGAATTAAAAAAGAAGACCGGGAGCGGATCTTTGAAAAGCTGTTCAGGGTGCACACCGGCGACGTGCACGATATTAAGGGATTCGGTTTGGGGCTGAGCTATGTCAAGATGATTATTGAGAAGCATCACGGCACGGTTTCTGTTCAAAGTGAACCCGGAAAAGGAAGTACATTTATTATTCAATTACCATTCGACTATGACATCTAAAACACGGATTTTACTCGCTGAAGACGACCCAAACCTCGGAACACTTCTTCAGGAATATCTCGAAGCCAAGGATTTTGAAACAGTACTTTGTGCTGATGGTGACAAGGCTTTTAAAACCTTTTCAAAGCAACAATTTGATTTTGTACTTCTCGATGTAATGATGCCTGTTAAAGACGGCTTCACAGTTGCGAAAGAGATCCGAACCATCAATAAAAAGATTCCCATCATTTTCTTGACTGCCAAGTCAATGAAGGAAGATACCCTAAAAGGGTTTAATTTGGGAGCTGACGACTACATCACCAAGCCTTTTTCGATGGAAGAGCTTGTAGTGCGCGTGAATGCAGTGCTTCGACGCACCGAGGCGTTCCAGATGGCGGCCTCTGAGCAGGAGTTCTTCGAACTTGGCGACTTCGTTTTCGACCACGAGCGTCAGCTGTTGAAGTACAACGAAAAAGAAATAAAGCTCACCACCAAGGAGAGCGAATTGCTTCACCTTTTGTGCATCAACAAAAACGGAGTACTTGAGCGAAACTATGCGCTAAACGTGATCTGGGGTGATGACAATTACTTCAACGGCCGCAGCATGGATGTGTACATTGCAAAGCTGAGAAAGCACCTCAGAGCAGAGCCGCGCATTGAAATCATCAACATACACGGAAAAGGATTTAAGCTCCTGGTGAGCTGAATCTATTCGAAAACGTTTCCCCTGAGCCTGGTCGAATTGTAAGTTTCAAGGTTCACCTTCTAAAGAGACGACGTGCGGCCTCCATCAACAGGTAGGTTGATTCCACTGATGTACGATGCCGCCGGTGATGCCAAAAAGCAAATCCCCGCAGCTATTTCAGATGGATCTCCGATTCGCCTGAGAGGAACGGCCTGCGCCATTTTCGCGAGTGCCTCTTCTCTCGTAGAACCCGTTTTCTCCGCCTTCTTTGATGCGATCGACTCGAGCCGACCTGTTTGAGTGGCTCCGGGAAGTACGTTGTTTACAGTAATTCCGTGCGGACCGAGCTCATTGGCAAGGGTTTTGGCCCAATTGGCCACAGCACCCCTGATGGTGTTGGATACCCCCAGATTGGGCAGAGGCTGTTTTACGGAAGTGGAAATGACGTTGATGACGCGTCCGCCACCCGAGGCCTTCATGCCGGGGATACAGGCGGTCGTTATTATGTGATTGCACAGCAGGTGCATTTCGAAAGCAGAGACATAATCCGCAGGGGTGGCTTCTGATGCAGGGCCGCCGGGAGGTCCTCCAGTGTTGTTGACCAAAATATCGACGGGGCCACCCGTTTTCAAAAATGAAGTCACAGCTTCTTCAACTTCGGATGGCTTAGAAAAATCTGCGACGATATAGCTGTGGTTTTCGTTCGAAATCTCTTCAAGCTCTTTTTTCACCTGAATTAGTTTATCCTCGTTTCGAGCTATCAAAATAACGCGGGCGCCGAGATTGGCCATTTCAAGAGCGGTGGCATATCCGATTCCGCCTGTACTTCCGGCCACCAAAGCGGTTTTGCCTTTCAAAGAAATATTCATCGTGTACGTTTATTTGCAAGGATAAAGAAAAGCATCCAATTGCAACGTGGCTCCGAGGAAGCCATTAAAAATTGCAAATGCCATGTAATGTTCTTAGATCGAATCAGCTCTGCTCCCGTAACTGTACGGCGGAATTCCCGTTAAAAAGGGAACAATTCAATACAATGAACAGATTAATTCCTCTGATTTTAGTGCTAATCGTGTCTTCCTGCGACCGATTTGAGGAAGAACACACGCCGAAGGTCGTGGTTCAGGAGAACCCGCACAGAGATTGGGTTGACCACTCTTTGCAACCCTTCGGGCTGGATGTTTCCGTAATGGTTCCTCCGCATTTGACCGATAAGGTCGAAATCAGAAGAAATGAAAGTTTCGGAAGAATTGAACTCAGTGCGGGAGGGTCTGTAGATTTCATCATGTCAAGCGATTTCGAATCAGTCAATTCGCGTAAATTTGATTTAGAATCAGGGATTTTTACCATCGAGTATGTTGAAGACCATTCAGACTTTATTCTGTACAAGGCAGCTCTTCCTGATGGCTCTTTACCCTATTTTAACTTTGTAAAAGTATTTGATTATAAGGGGGAACTCTACGCAGTTGAAAACAATCCACTGGTAGAGTTTTCCGAAAAGGAGGTGCGCCTCATGGCTGAGATTGCTAAAACACTTGAATCGAATTAGCAATTATTGGATTTAGATTGGCTTGCTTAGGAGTTTTTGTATTTTTGGGCGAATTGAACCCTGGCATATGACCATCATGAAAAAAAGTTTTCTGTTACTTATTGTGGCGCTTTGGAGCTTTTCGTTCACAGCGTTCGCAACTGAGTCCCTTGTGCTAAGCGGAATATACCAAGGTAAAGACCTTTACGTGAAAAATCCATTTGCGGAAGACGGTGTTGGCTTTTGCGTATTTGAGGTATCCGTGAACGGGGAAATAACGAGCGATGAGATCAACAGCAGTGCATTTGCCATAGATTTTAACATCATGGGCATTGAGGTTGGAAGCAAGATTGACATTGTATTGAAACACAAAGAAGATTGCGAGCCACTTGTACTAAATCCCGAGGCCATCAAGCCACACAGTACTTTTAAACTCAAGAAAATCGGTGTGGATGGAAATGTCATTTCCTGGACCACCGAGGGTGAAAGCGGCTCACTTCCTTTTGTGATCGAGCAATTTCGATGGAACAAGTGGGTTAAAGCAGGCGAAGTGTTTGGAGAAGGTACGGCAGATGAACACAAATACAAGTTTGAGCTCACCCCATACAGTGGTGAGAATAAGGTGAGGGTGAGGCAGACTGACTACACCGGAAAGCCACGGTATACCGAGCACGTGATCTATCAGCCCCAAGTGCGCAAGGTGGAATTTGAACCCAAAAAAGCTTCCGACGATATCACCTTCACTGCTCCCACGCGGTTCGAAATCTTCGATAAGTACGGAAGCCTGGTCAAAACCGGCTACGGGAAATCTGTGAACGTTTCGAACCTTCAAAAAGGGGAGGATTACTACCTCAACTATGACAGCTCGTTCGGAGAGACTTTTAAGAAGAAGTAGTCTCCATAGATGAATGCGGAATTAGTGTCCATCCGCGAACATGACCCCTGCAAATTTCAGAATTTCTTCCAACGTTTCACCATCGCTGAGATGAGCGGCGATTAAACCTGTCTTCCGTGCCCCGTCCACATGCATTTCTGTGTCGTCAATAAACAAGGTCTCTTTAGGAGCAAGTTTATGAATGTCCAGCACTGTCTCAAATATCTCGGTGTCGGGTTTTCGCATTCCCAGTTCATGGCTGTAGTGGATCTTTTCAAACAGCGACCGGAATTTCTCCATTCCATATACACCTTCAATGTGGGCCTCAAACACCTTTTGGTGGATATTATTTGTATTGCTCAGAATAAAAAGGCGGTGTGATTTCGACAGCGTTTCAAGCAGCCTGAACTTTTCTTCTCTCATCGGGCCTAGCAGGGCGCACCAGGCGTGTGTGAGATCTGACTCGGTGCAGGCCGGAACCGCTTTCATAAGATGGTTCAAAAATGAAGCGGAGGTAATTTCGCCTTTCTCGTATGCCCTGAATACCCGGGCTTGGTGCGCTTTGCTAAAGGCCTGATCAGGATCGGGGATTCCCAAGGAACGGAAGGCCTCAACGGTTTTGTCGTAGTCGATGTCGAGGAGCACTCCTCCCAGGTCGAAAATGATGTTTTTCAGCGACATTGGCGGGCTTGAATAAAGTGAAAATTAGATTTGGCAAAACTCGCATAAACATCTAATTTTGCCAAGCTATTTTCGGGGGATTAGCTCAGTTGGCTAGAGCGCTACACTGGCAGTGTAGAGGTCACCGGTTCGAATCCGGTATTCTCCACCAATACGAACGGGATTGTCTTAAACGGCAATCCCTTTTTTTTGATCCGTAGACTGCTGTTCACCTCTGCCTTCAGGCTTCAGCGTTATGCTTGAGGATGCTCAAAAGGCAGGACACCGTGCTACACAGGATGTAACTTTGGCGCCTTTGGTCAAATCAACCGTTTTGATTTGAAGCTGTTTGAAGTGGAGCTCCCAAATAAAATCCGGGAATCGAAGGACGTTAATCGAGGCCGAAAGGCCTCAAAATCAACAAAGGAATGGGAAGAAAGAAGTGGGCCCGGAAGGGATTGAACCTTCGACCTTCAGATTATGAGTCTGCTGCTCTAACCAACTGAGCTACGGGCCCCGAAAGGAGGGCAAAAATACGTACTCGGTGTTGTTCCTGCAAGACATATTTCTCAATCTTTGATCTTTTCATTGCATTGGATTTCCCGATCAAGACGATAACTTTGATCTCTATGTCATTGAATCAAAAATTGAAAAGTGAGCTGAGCGATGCACTTCAAAAGCATATCGGTAGTCCGGCTCCCATAAGTTCAGTACAATCCGTAGGCGGTGGAAGCATCAACGATGCATATCGAATTGCTGCAGGCGGCCAATTATTTTTCGTGAAAGTGAATGCGGCGAACAGGTATCCGCAAATGTTGGCCAAGGAGGCAAAGGGTCTGCGATTCATTGCTGAAAACAGCCATTTCAAGGTGCCGAAGGTATTTGAGGTGGGGCGTACAGGAGACCTTCAATTCATAGCAATGGAGTTTATTCAATCCACTGCCGAGGCTCCCGACTATTGGGAGCAATTCGGAGCGGAGTTGGCCCGGATGCACCGCTACTCGGCCGACCACTTCGGCCTGGATTACGACAACTACATGGGAAGCATGGTGCAGCTGAACAAGCGATCTGAGAAGTGGGCGGATTTCTTCGTGGAGCAGCGCCTGCTTCCGCAAATAAAGGCGGCACGTGATGCAGGCAAGGCTGACCAGGCGATGGTGCGCGGTTTTGACTTGCTCTTCTCCAGGGCTGAAAACCTGTTTCCGGTCGAGCCGCCCGCCGCCGTACACGGCGATTTGTGGTCGGGCAACTTCATGACAGGCGCCGATGGCCACGCCACCATTTTCGATCCGGCGGTTTACTTCGGCCATCGCGAGGTGGATATTGCCATGACCCGACTTTTCGGAGGTTTCGATTCGGGATTCTATCGCGGCTACCTAGCCGAATATCCGCTTGAATCCGGGTGGGAGGAGCGGGTCGATATCGCCAATCTATATCCGCTCATGGTTCATGTGAATCTATTCGGAGGCGGGTATGCCGCGCAGGTCAAGTCTGTTTTAGCACGCTTCCACTGAGGTTTGATTACACGTGTAGCACCTCCTTGCCCGTGGTCACAAAAGTTACGCAGTCCTTGTCGGGCTTGAGTACATGCGATCCGGTGAAGTCGCCGAACGACGGCAATATTCCATAGCGTTCCTTGAGGTTGAAAAAGAAGCAAGGCACTTTCAGGTATTGCTTTCCGGAACCCCTCAGCCGCACTGCCGGATGTATATGACCGTAAAGGTTAAACATCTCATCCCTCTCCGACCTGTCGTGGGTGAGCCACAGCGGCCCGAGCTTCAAGTGGTCGACGACCGTCATGCCCGCATCTTCAAATACGTGTCGACCCAGAATATCGTGGTTGCCCACCACGAGGGTGAACTTGACCTTCGGGAAGCCCGCCATAAATTCCGCGAATTCGGGCCAGGCCCTGTTGGCACTGCTGTGAAACAGGTCTCCCAGAAAGATGACTTCCTTCGGCCCCTCGCTATCGATAATTTGTGAAAGTCGTTTCAGGTTATTCTGACCGGCAGGCTCCGGAACGGGAATTCCGTTTTTGCGAAAATGGTTCACCTTGCCCAGGTGCACATCGGCGATCAGCAATGCCGATTTCGATGGAATCATTATGGCCTTTTTAGCGAGCAGCTCCAGGCGAAGGCCCTCCACGGTTACTTCTTGTCGGGTTTCAGTCATTTTTCGGTGGCCAGGGTCATTTTGCGGATGCGGTCCTCGAGTTTTTCGGAACTCAGCTTTTCGCGGAGGCGGTCCACCAATATCGGAAAACAAAACGGAGTCGGTTTTTCCGGGTACATCAGCACCGTGCGCTGTTTCTGTATTCGGT
Organism: Flavobacteriales bacterium; assembly: GCA_020200995.1. GTDB lineage: Bacteria > Bacteroidota > Bacteroidia > Flavobacteriales_D > Cryomorphaceae > T3Sed10-241. The sequence goes on along the minus strand of JAIVHQ010000210.1, from coordinate 14,873 downwards.
GCAGCGCATTGCGCATCCGCACTTCCTCCACCTGAAAAGTCATGATTTCATCAAAGGCCTGTTTGAAAAGCAGGTTGTCGCTTTCGTAATCTCGAAACACGTCGAAGAAAAGCTGTGACGAAGACTGGAGGTGCTTCTCTTTTTGCTGCCTTCCGGGAAATCCTTTGAACACAAGCCCCGCAATTCCCGCAATGTCGCGAAATCGGCGGCGGGCCATTTCGGTTTTGTTCAATCCCGCCTGAATGTCGGCCGTGAGATTGTCGGTGGTGAAAAGACCGTCGGCAAGGGCTTCTTCGAGCGGAATACTTTGATCGGAAAGCAGCTCAAACCCGTAATCGTTCACCGCAATGCTGAAGGAAATGGGGGTTAATTTCGATATGCGGTAAGCCATCACTGCAGCCATTCCTTCGTGCACAAATCTTCCTTCAAACGGATACATGTATATATGGTGTCCCTCCCGCGTCTGGATTTTTTCAATCAAAAACTCGTCGATCCCCGGCACATGCGAGTATTTAGCTTGCGTCTCCGCGATGGGCATGGCGGCTTGCATTTCGGCTTCGGTGCAATTGCCTGCGGCGAGTTCGGCGATTTTTACACGAAGGTTTTCCGAAAGCATCGCTGACAGCGGCATGCGCCCACCCTGCCACGAAGGCACAGCACCTTTTTTCTTTTTGCTCATTTTCACCTGTACCGTCATTTCCTTGATGCGGATGAGTTCGAGCGGCCTTCCGGCAAACCAAAATGTGTCGCCCGGATTGAGCCGCGATACGAACCACTCTTCCACCGTACCGAGGTATCCGCCCTTTTGAAATTTCACCTTCAGCATCGGGTCGCTCACAATGGCGCCGATCGACATGCGGTGGCGCATGGCAACCCTTCGGCTATTAACCTTGTACAGCCCGTCGGGCATCACCTCCACCTTTCTGAATTCCTCATAAGCCTCCAGCGATTGTCCGCCGCGGGTGATGAAGTTCAGCGCCCACTCCCATTCATCACTGCTGATCGATGCGAACGAGAAGGTGGATTTTATTTCTTCATAGATCCTTTCCGGAAAAAAGCCGTCGCCCACCGCCAGCGTGACCAGGTATTGCACCATCACGTCGAAGCTGCGGATGTACGGCACGCGCACCTCCATGTCGCCGCGAAGCACGGCGCGCCGCAGGGCGGCGCATTCCACCAGTTGGAGGCCGTTGGTGGGCAAAAAGTAGATGGTGCTTTCCATCCCGGGTGAGTGGCCGCTCCGCCCGGCCCTTTGCAGAAATCGTGCTACACCCTTGGGGCTGCCCACCTGCACGATGGTTTCCACCGGCCTGAAGTCGACGCCGAGGTCGAGGCTGCTCGTGCACACCACGCATTTCAGTCTGCCCTCGTGAATGGCGTCTTCCACCCAGTCGCGGAGCTCGCGGTCTATCGAGCCGTGGTGCATGGCGATGAGCCCCGCCAGGTCGGGCTCGATGTTGAGGATGTGTTGGTACCATATTTCCGCCTGCGCCCGGGTGTTGGTGAAGATCAGGGTCGATTTACTTTTGGCGATGATGGGAAGCAGGTCTTCAGCGAGCTTGGTGCCGAGGTGCCCTGCCCAGGGAAATTTTTCAATCTCCTCGGGTATCACGGGGATGATTTTGATCCGCTTGTCGAGGTTGGATTTGATGAAAATATGGCCGCCCCGATCGGCATCTGCACCGAGCAGCACTTCCACTGCTTCCTCCATGTTGCCGATGGTGGCAGAGATCCCCCACACCTGCAGTGTTGAGATGGCCTTTAGTCGCGATAGGGCGAGCTCGAGGAGCACGGCCCGCTTAGAGCCCATCAGCTCGTGCCACTCATCGGCCACGAGAAATTGCAATTGCTTGAGGTAGTCTTCGCTATCTTTTGATGCGAGGATCAGGTGAAGGCTTTCGGGGGTGGTGATGAGTACTTCGGGCGGCTTTTTCTTGATTTTCGCTCGCTCGGCGGTAGAGGTATCTCCTGTGCGCACGGCAATCTGCCAGGGGATTCCCGCTTCTTCGCAAAATTCGGTGCACGCCCGGCGGATGTCTTTGGTGAGCGCCCGAACCGGTGTGATCCAGAGAATCCGCAATCCACGCTTTCCCGACAGGCTGTTGCGTTCATCGTTTTGCAGCACCCTGAGCGCCGCACCGATGAAGGCGGCATAGGTCTTTCCGCTCCCCGTCGGTGCGTTGAGCATACCCGACTTGCCGGAAAGGCAGGCCCTCCAGGTATCTTCCTGAAATGAAAAAGGCTTCCACCCGCGCCCCGCAAACCACTTTTGCGCCCGTTCCAAGCCTCTCTCCTGCATGCTGTCAGAATGCCGGGTGCGCGGGTTTGTTGTCTAAAATGCTTTCAATGGCTTCCATGAGTTCATCATCGAGTTTGTCGAGGTGGTCGGTCACCCTGAGGTTCTCCTCCAGCTGTTCGTTGCGGCTCGCGCCGAGTATCACGGTGCTCACATCCGGGTTTTTCAGGCACCACGCCAGCGCCATATGGGTCATGGAGATGTCTGACTTCTTGGCCAGGGCAGTGAGCTTTTTCACCTTTTCCAAGGTTTCTTCGATCAGCACACGGTCTTTGAGCCACGACAGCTCTGCCCGCTTCAGGCGTGTTTCGCCCTCCTTTCCGTCGTTGTATTTTCCCGTAAGGATACCCGAAGCGAGCGGACTCCAAATCGTGGTGCCAAGGCCCACGGTCTTGTAAATTTGTGAATACTCCACTTCCACCTTGTCGCGCACCAGCATGTTGTATTGCGGCTGCTCCATCACGGGGCCTATCAGGTTGTAGCGCTGTGCCGCCATGTGGGCTTCCATGATTTCTTGGGCGCTCCACTCACTTGTGCCCCAATACATAATCTTGCCTTGGGTGATGAGGTTGTGCATGCTCCACACCGTTTCTTCGATCGGGGTCTGCTTGTCGGGGCGGTGGCAGAAGAAGAGGTCGAGGTAGTCGGTTTGCAACCGCTTGAGTGCATCGTGGCAGGCTTCGTGGATGCCGAAAAACACTTTGCTCGAGAGGATGTAGGTGTCGCGGTTCCAGCCGAATTTCTTCAATATCTTTCCCATCACCCTTTCCGACTCTCCGGTAGCGTATGCTTCGGCATTGTCAAAAAAGTTGATGCCGGCGTCGTAGGCTGTTTTCATGAGGGCTTCCGATGTGCCGTCGTCTATTTGATTTCCGAAAGTGATCCACGAACCGAAGGAGAGTTCGCTCACCTGAAGTCCTGATTTTCCGAGTCTGCGGTAATTCATATTGTTGATTTTGGTTTTTGCGGGATGGAGGTCCAAATGTAACAGCAGGGCCTCGTCGTGGTTCAAATATGACAAAAGCTGACGTGGTTAACACTGATTTTGGAAATTCTTGTGATATTTATGCCTGGCAGAATTGCCGAAACAACTATTTAGAGTTTGTCAATACAGTCAAGCGGCTTTATGGACAGACACTGTTTAATCAAATTCACTCGCCACATTGGGATTGTTCAAAAAGTCTGAGTCAGAGAAGGAGGTCCTCACAGCGAAAGAATTTGAATATTTTTTTGATTCGTACTACACATCGGTGCGAAATTTCCTCTATTACAAATGCGGAAACGCTGAGCTCAGTGAGGATGTCGCGCAAGATGCTTTTGTGAAGCTCTGGGAGACCAGAAACCGCATTGATAAAACCTCGTTAAAGGCATACGTGTACACCATTGCCGCCAACTTGCTGATTAATAAGCTCAAACGACAAACGTTGAAGTACAAGTTCTTGAATTTGCAAACTGATCGGTCGGAGAAAAAGACCCCTGAGTACCTCATGGAAATGGAAGAGTACGATCAAAAGCTGCAGGCCACCCTCGCCAAAATTCCCGACGGAGCGCGCGAAGTGTTTTTGATGAACCGAATCGACGACCTGAAGTACCACGAAATTTCGGAGCGGTTGGGGATCGGCATCAAGGCGGTGGAGAAAAGAATGTCGAAAGCCCTGGGCATTATCAGGGCCGAACTCGATAAAAACATTTGACGATGGAGAAGAACCGCGAAGAGGAATTGAACCGCCGAATCAATGAAACGGCCTCGGGATGGCAACCGCCCTTTTCCGATGATTCTAAGGAGCGTGCCAAAGCCGCAGTAATGGCGAGGATAAAAACGGATGAAGCGCCTGCCGGCAAAGTCGTTCAAATGCGTTCGCGAATTGCGACCCTGAGTGCGGCCGCCGCAATTGCAATTCTGGCAGGCCTCCCTTTTTTAATTTACTTCACAGGCAATGCCGAAATCACCAACCACCAAACAGCCGAAATGAAACTCGACCTTCCCGACGGTTCGAGCGCAACACTTTCGTCCGATGCGAGCATTCGCTACAACGCCTGGCTGTGGAAGGTAGGTCGAAGTGCCGACCTCTCGGGAGCGGCCTTTTTTGAGGTCAAACCAGGGAGCACTTTTAAGATCAAATCCGATATGGGTGAAGTGGAAGTCAAGGGCACATCTTTTTCAGTCTGGGCCGAGCCCAACCGTTTATTGGTGCATTGCCTTTCCGGAAAAGTAGCCGTTCGCGGCAAAAACGACAGCCGGGACCTTGCGCCGGGTAGCCTTGCCGAAATCTCCCGCGACCAAAAAGCAATCGAAGTTTCCGAATACCTTTCCGCATATCCGGTGATGCCGGGCAGCGAAGCGATGCCTGCATTTGACGACGTCCCTCTGCCGCTGGTATGTGCCATGCTCGAACGGGCTTTCGATATTGAAATTATTTCTGAACTGGCTCCCGGATTGAGATTTACCGGCGAATTGCGTGCAGATGCAAGGGATGAAAGCCTGCAAATTCTATGTAAAACTTTCGGGGCCACTTACGTCGAAGAGGGCAAAAGCATTACCTTAATGCCCTGATGCGTGCTGCTCTTATGTTGTTCATGGCCGCTCTTTGGGCATTTGATGCATCGGCGCAGGACCCGCCCGACAGAGATTTCCTGCGCAGTTTTGAAGGCAAATCACTGACCGTTGCTGCAAAAAAGCTCCGCAAGAAAAGCGGTATTTCTTTTTCCTACAGCTCGGGAAGCATCGACAATGTAACCATTCCGGCATTTTCCGACTCCGTTTCAACGGTCGATGGCTTCCTCGCCGAAACCCTGGAGGGTACTCTATGGGATTTTGAGCGCATAGGCGGGACCTATGTGATTTTTCTCAAACCCTATGAGGACGATGCTCCGAAGTCAGTCCGCACCGATTTCCCGCTCAGCGGTGTGGTTCGGGATGCTGAAACGGGAGAGGCGCTTCCCTTTGCCACGGTGGCAGTGTTGGGAGCAGCCACCTCAGCCACCACCAATACCGACGGAAAATTTACCCTTCTCAAAGTGCCTTCCGATACAGCGACTGTGTCGGTGCGCTATCTCGGATATGAGCCCATTTCATTCAGGCTTAATCCCGGCGCTGCAGCAGGTTTGCTCTCACTCGAAATGGATCGAAGCGAACGCACCTTGCCTTCAGTGGAAATTGCTGCGCGCAAAGAGCAAATGATCGAGATTGGAAGCATGGTGGGCCAATTGGCTTTCAATCCGGCTGAAATTGCACGGCTGCCCAACCTCGCAGAGAATGACCTTTTTGCTGCACTCCGTTTTCTTCCCGGGGTCTCCGCAAACCGAGAAGCCAGTTCGGGGTTGCGCATTCGGGGTTCGGGGTCAGATCAAAACATGGTGCTCTTTGACGGAATACCTGTATATCACGTCGATCACTTTTTCGGTTTTTTGAGTGCGTTTAACAGCAATGTGGTCAAAAATGTGCAGGTGAGCAAAGGAGGCTTTGGCGCGCGTTTCGGCGGCAGGGCCGCGGGGTTGGTCAACATTACGGGAATCGACGGGAACAAGAAGAAGCCCTCCCTGACCCTTGAAGCGAGTGCTTTGAGCATGAGTGTGCTCGCTGAGCTGCCGATCGTGGAAGAAAAGGCCTCCCTCGTTTTTGCTTATCGGAGGGCATACACTGACATTATCGGGTCGCCCACTTATCGAGGCATGTTCAACAACCTCTTCAATTCGAGTATTCCAAACGTGCAACCTTCTGAAATCGATGTGTTCAGTAACGATCCGCCCGATTATTCGTTCTACGATCTCAACGCAAAGTTTCACTTTAAACCTTCTGAGAAAGACGCTATATCTGTAAGTTTTTACCAAGGCAGGGACGATTTGGGCATCGAATTCAGCGGAGCTGCCAATGGCGTGAGCCGTGTATCGCGAGATGCCGTAACATGGGGAAACCAGGGGGGTAGTTTTAAGTGGTCGCGAAAATGGAGCAAGCGTTTTTTCACCTATGCCAATTACGGAATTTCGAGGTATCGCAGCAATTTGGACGCAGAAGTGTCTTTTTTCAGGAACGATGATGTCCTGCTGAGCCGGCGTTTTTTTGATCAGCGGGTCAACCTCGACGACAATACCCTGCGCATCGACAACGCTTATGAGGTGTCTCCTAATGGGCGGTTGGAATTTGGTTTCTGGAACACAGATTACAGGATTACCATGCAGGCACAGGACAGAGACTTCATTTTCTCCGATTCACTTCAGCAAGCGAGGCTCACGGCCGGTTACATCGACTATGAGCAGCGGCTCGGAAGGATTACTGCCAAAGGGGGAATTCGCACTTCGTATTACGATGGCGATCAAAGAATGTACTTCGAGCCGAGGCTCTCACTTTCTTTTGACGCCGGCGAGATTATCACTTTGAAAGCCTCCGCCGGAAGGTACACCCAGATGATTCGCAGGCTCAATGAACGCAGTCTGTATTTCAGTATACCGGAGACCTGGGCCCTCGCGGGGCAGGCAGATGTGCCTGTGCTCAACAGCGATCAGTTCATTGCCGGGTTTGTATTAGAAAAAAACGGATGGCAGCTCGACGCAGAGGCCTACCACAAGCGTGAGAATGGCGTTGTTGAATTTTTGTTTCCCGAATTTGGCCTGGCCGGCGGAAGCCTTGATCAATTGGCCATAGGAGGGGAGCGCCGCATCACCGGGGCAGATTTTTTACTCCGCAAATCTTTTGGTAAGCACCGGTTCCTCGCATCCTACACCATCATGGGAGCGCGCTCGCAATATAAAGGAGTGAACAGGGGGGAGGCGTTCAGGAGTGCCGGTGTTTCAACCCATGAGGTCGGGTTGGTTTACAATATTCAGGTGAAAAGGTGGGACTTTTCAGGGGCCCTGATCGCAGCGAGTGGCCAGCCATATACCCCGGCAAGAGGCACTTTTACTGTGACACTTGAAAATGGTGATCAGCAGCAGTTTGTAAGTCTGGGGCGAATTAATTCCGAACTCACTGACTGGATCCACAGGGCCGATATTTCAGCCGGATACACTGTGCCGCTCAAAAACGGAGCCCTCAAATTCGGATTTTCGGTCTACAATATTTACAACAATATGAATGTGAAACTGTTTATGCGACTGAAATTATGAGAACAGCCCTCCTTCTGTTTAAGGCATTACTCTTTGCTTTCCTGATCGTTGGTTGCGAACCCGATGATGCACAGGACGGGGACGGTGCGGGAGAGATTATTGTCGTGGAGGGCTTCGTTTATGCCGACGAGCCAATCAAACGGATCAAGCTCTCAAAATTTCACGAAGGAGGCAGGTCGCAGACCATACCTGTATCCGATGCGCAGGTCACAGCTGAGCAGGCAGGTGTTTCTTTTGCACTCGAAGTTTCTGACTTCTCGCCGGGCTTATATATCCAGACCGACACGAGCGAAGTGCCCGGAGCAAGCGCCCCTGTATCCATCAGAATCACTTACGGTGGAAGGCGCTACACGGCTTCATCTTCGATGCCCTCCGGGATCACAGGCCTTCAGATTTCTGAACCTGAAATAGAGTTTTCGGGCCATACTGACGAAGTACTCACCGAGTTGAGTTGGGATCCGCAGCCGGGGGGCAAGTACTGTGTTTTCTTGCGTGAAATAGAAGTCAATATAACCCTTGAAGGGCCCGAGTTCGTCAATCCGTCCGATGCTCCTTTCGGTCGGGTTTTGACCAATAACTCTCTGGAGCTTAAAGCGAGTCACTTTCCATCGACAGGAAGATTTGCACTATACGTCACCGCGGTAAATGACGACTATGTGCAACTTTACGAGGCTCCTGAGGGCATGAACCTCACAGGGGCATCAGGCAATATTTCGGGCGGGGTCGGGGTATTTACAGCATTCAACGGAACATCAGTGCTGTTGGAAATAAATTGATTTGAACGTGTCGGGTCGTCCACGTTGTTGATGGCAGACTTACTTCCGTCACGCCACTGTCGGGACCACCCGGACTGGGATAATGTTTGTGGATTAGTAGATGCAACAAAGAGTCGAGATCGAAAAGGAGAAATAAAATTGCACATTTGCAGAAAATTAATTCAATCCATTCAGCCCGAACCCGGACATGGCATTTACAAGTAGCAAGGAGCTATATCTTCAATGGGTTTTAGCATTTGTCCTTTTTGCAGTGGGATTATACAGCGTTCCATTGAGAATTATGGGGCTGGATTTTTCCTTCATACCGGGCGATATGGGCGATGCCCGATTCAACCTCTACATTCTGGAGCACGGATACCTGTACTTCACAGGTGAATTGTCGAGCTACTGGAATGCTCCCATCATGTATCCCACGGAGAATGTGATCGCGCGTTCTGATAATTTTCTCGGCACCTTGCCGCTCTATGCCTTGTTTCGCGCGCTTGGGGTATCTACCTATAGTTCTGTTCAGTACTGGTTCCTGGTATTGTGTGCTCTAAATTATGTCGCTTGTTTTTGGGCGCTATGGCGTTTTGTCAAGGTTCCGCTGATCGCAGCGATCGGGGCTTATATTTTTGCTTTCGGATTGTTTAATATAGGTCAGGTCTATCACTTTCAGGTTTTTCCGCGTTTTCTTTTGCCCCTCATTTTTTATTGGGCCTTGATGTACTTTGAAAAACGCAACATCCGCTACATCTACTTGGTGCTTTTCGGTATTGTTTTTCAATTCTATTGTGGCATTTATCTCGGGTTTTTCAGCATTTACATGCTTCTTGCACTCATCTTGGGTTACTTCATTGCAAAACGGGACCTGTCGCTCATTACCCGCTTCAGGAACCTGAAATTTCTCGGTTCAGTTCTCGCGGGTGTCGCGGTTTCAGCCCTGGCGCTCACTCCTTTGATGGCACCCTATGCCGAGATGGGAAAATCAATCGGGATGCGAAAATTCGGAGAGATTTTCGACAGCATACCCAAGTTAAGCTCCTATTTTTACGCATATCCTTCGGCCTGGACTTGGTCATCATTGCTTTACGAACCCGAATTGGCAGGTGTTGAAAATTGGTGGCTTCACTTTATATTTCCCGGAGCGTTGCCTTGGTTGGGTATAATTGCCGGCATTGCTTTGCTGGTTTCAGGGCGGCTGAATGCGCAAAAATCGCGGGTATCCATACTGCTCGCCGCGTTTGTACTCGCCATGGTATTCGCACTCCGAACAGACGGACTTTCTCCTTACAAGCTCGTGTATTCCCTTCCGGGCTTCTCTTCAATGCGGGCAGTGATGCGCATCATTAATGTCAATATTCTGTTTTTCGTATTCATTCTGTCCCTTGTGCTGCTTTGGCTGCGAAACCACGGAGGCCGATGGAGAATGGTGTTGTACCTTCTCCCTTTTGTCACTTTTATCGATCAGGCCTATAAGGTGGATTACAACCTCAAGCGGTTTGAAAAAGCCGAAGCTCTACTTGCAGAACAGAGATTCATAGAAGCATTGAGCTCAGACGCAAATGGTGATTTTGATGCTGTTTTGGTCATGCTTTCTGAAGAGGCCAAAAATGACCACGCAGTGAGAATCACCCACCATATTTCAGCCATGTTGGCCGCACAAAGCTTGAATTTAAGTTTGGTAAATGCCTATACAGGGTCTTACGCAGATGGGTATATGGATCTTTTTGATCATACTGACTCAGCCACCCTGGAGCAATGGTGCCACCGAAATGATATAAGTATGGATCGCATCAGGATGGTCGCAATTGACTAATGGTGCTTGTTAGAGCCAAGAGGCCTGGGCTGAGAATTCATGAACACGTCCACGGGCCAAATCCAAAGATCTGGTCGTTAGGTCAAGCCATAGCCATGATTGCGGGCATGACTGCAGCCAAGAGAATGAATTTTGAGGACAGCCATCGGATGGACTATCTACCGCAATCGGGTTTTATTTCATTTTAACTTATTGCTATTTTTTTTGTGTCTGTATATGCCTTGTAACTCAAGAGTGAAATTCACCGACGTGAAAAAGAAAATTACCTCAGACCTGGATCTATACCTCAGTGCCGAAAGACTTCCTTTCAAGCGCACCAAAGAGGAGGCTTGGAATTCAGTCACTGCCCGAATTGAAACGGCACCTGTCATCGCATTCGAAGCGAAACGTTCTTTTAAAGTATTGAAAGTAGCAGCTGTAATGGTCGTATTAATCGCCGGCGCTGGTTTCGGAGTGTTTTTCGGCGGTATGACAACAGTAGACAACAATTCAGCCAATGCCCTGACCGTCGGGCTTCCCGATGGTTCTGAAGCCATCCTCAACAAGGCTTCGAGCGTTTCATATAACGAATGGCTCTGGAGCATTCAACGGAAAGTAGCACTGAATGGCGAAGCTTTTTTTGAAGTCGAAAAAGGGAGCACATTTAGCGTCACTGCCGACTTAGGCGACGTGAGGGTGCTCGGAACTTCATTTAACGTGCGCGCCGAATCCGGAATGCTGGAAGTGCAATGCAAAACAGGCCGCGTGGCAGTCGATCTCTCCAATGGCGAGGTCTATAAGCTGACTCCGGGAAAAGCTGTTTCGTCCAACACGGGGAAGGTGGAACTCAAAGATGCACCGGCTGCAGAGATTGGTTTGTGGACCAATGCTCCTTACAGCTTTGATGATGTATCTGTGAAGTCGGTGTTTGACGCACTGTCGGAAGATACAGGCTTTGAATTTGAATACAAAGCAGAAATGACGGCCCGGTATACAGGCGAGTTTTCTCGTGGCCAGAAAATTGAGGACGTCCTCGAAATAATTTGTAAACCTGTCGGTTTGACTTTTGAAATCGACAGAGAAAATAATTTAATAACCATCCTTAACAAGTAATCTCATGCTGAAAGACTTGAACAAAACACGTATGGACCTTAAGGCCAACAAGATTTACGGAGGAATGACACCTCTTTGGGACGAATATTACGTGAAGGCCCAGAATAGAAAGTTCAAAAACAAGTGGGACAAAATAAAGGACTCAGCTACACGCTGATCAGCGTTATCACAAAAATCAAATTTTTGGTTGGGTTAAGGTTGAAAAGGACGCCGAGCTATGGGCGTCCTTTTTTTTTCAAAAACCTTTTATTTGGTAGTAGGGTATCCCTCGCACAAGTTGTTTTTGTATCACTAGTAGACGCTCGGGCAACGGCCCGAAATGCATCTTCATAGTAGTTTTAGTTAATCTGGTTAATGTGAAGCCCGGCCTTGTGCCGGGCTTTATTATTGTTATACTGTTGTTTACGTGTAGCAGGCCACAACACGTCCCGAGGTTTCGCCCTCCAGAATGTCGTCCATATAATTGGTGACTTCTTCAGGTTTTATCAGGCACTGCATTTCATCGAGGAGCGGAGGCTTGAGCTTCCCGGCCAAAAGCTCCCATATTTTAAGGCGTACCTCTCGCGGTGTTTCAGCTGATTCGATTCCCAGCATGTTGATTCCGTTCAAAATAAATGGATAAACAGTGGTTTCCAGTTTGTGTGAAACCACCAACCCGCAGGCTGCCACATTGCCGTTGCGTCCGCAGGCCTTGATCAGGGTGGCAAGAGTGTTGCCTCCGATGGTGTCAATGGCCCCCGCCCATTTGGGTTTGATCAAAGGCTTTCCGGAAGTATCGCTCACTTCTTCGCGGTTTACGCAGCGCTTGGCTCCGATTTTTTTCAGCCAGGGGTAGTGCTCCGTTTTTCCGCTTGAGGCGATGACGGTGTACCCTGCCGATTTGAATATTGATACAGCCATGGAGCCGACCCCCCCGCTGGCTCCTGTGATCACAACTTCTCCCATGTCGGGGTGCTGGCCGTTCATTTCCATTTTGTAAAGTGCCAGTGCTGCGGTGAAACCGCCTGTGCCAATGACCATTGCTTCGCGCAGGTTGAGAGAATCGGGCAATGGAATGACCCATTCGGCGGGCACCGAGATGTATTCTGCAAACCCGCCTTTAGTGTTCATGCCAAGGTCATAAGAGGTCACCAATACTTCGTCGCCGGGTGAAAAATTGGCGTCGCGGCTGCGCACCACCACGCCCGAGGCATCCACCCCGGGCGTGTGCGGATATTGCCTGGTGATGCCTTTGTGGCCGCTCGCAGAAAGGGCATCCTTGTAGTTCAGGGCGGCGTAATGCACCTTGATCAGCACATCATTGTCGGGCAAAAAGTCCATGCCCACCTCTTCGATGGCGCGTGTAAATTTGCCTTCGGGGTTCTCACGTACCACAAGGGCTTTATAACTTTTGGGAATCTCCATAGCTTAGTCGATTGTGGCGATGCATTTGAGCTCTATCGCGATGGGGGTCGGTAGGCAGTTGATTTCTATAGTGGTTCGACAGGGTTGGTTGTCTTTGAAATACTCGGCGTAAATGCCATTGTAGGTTTTGAAATCGTCTTTCATATTGGTTAGAAAAACGGTGACATCCACCAGCTTGTCCCATGAAGATCCGGAAGCTTCGAGCACCAGCCTCACATTCTTAAACACGCTGTGGCACTGCGCTGCAATGTCGTAGTCGGCCACGGTGCCGTCTGCGTTGAGCTCCACACCGGGGATTATTGAAGTGCCGCGCTCCCTGGGCCCCACACCACTCAAAAAAAGAAGATTGCCCACGCGACGTGCGTGGGGATAAAGGCCCACCGGTTCGGGGGCTTTGTCAGAGTTTATTCGGTCGGTCGGTTCGCTCATTTGCTTTTTTGCAACTAATCTACATAATGCAATCCGTTTTAGACATAATTGAACTTTGAGCTGGCGAGGTTGTTTCCTTCTCCATGGCACTTATTTCATTTACTGACAAAGGATTGTACTGCGAAAAGGCCGATGTGTACATCGATCCCTGGAAGCCCGTCGATAAAGCCCTCATCACCCATGCACACGCCGATCATTCGCGGTGGGGAATGGGTACCTATGCTGCCCACAAGCACAGCCTTCCGGTGATGCGGTGGAGGCTCGGAGATATTGAAGCAATCGGCGTAGAGTACGGAGAACAACTTCGTGTAAACGGGGTAGACATCAGCTTTCATCCGGCCGGCCACATCCCCGGTTCTGCCCAGATCAGGCTTGCTCATAAAGGTGAAGTCTGGGTGGTCTCGGGCGATTACAAAGCCGGTGCCGACGGCCTCTCCACTCCGTTTGAACCGGTAAAGTGCACCCACTTTATCACCGAGTCTACTTTTGGACTCCCCGCATTTCGGTGGCAACCCCAGGAAGCCGTTATGTCAGAAATAAATGCCTGGTGGGCCGAAAACCGCAAAAACGGACAATGCTCTCTTCTGCTGTGCTACGCCCTTGGCAAGGCCCAGCGGATTTTGAACAACCTGGATCCTACCATCGGAGAAATCTTTTTGCACGGTGCCATCGTCAATACCAACACAGCCCTCGAGTCGGTCGGATACGAATTTACCGATGCCACTTATCTGAGCGCCGAAATCGATAAAGCACGCCTGAAAGGTGCAATGGTTTTGGCGCCACCCTCGGCCCTCGGATCTTCGTGGACCAAAAAGCTCAAGCCTTTCAAAACTGCCACGGCTTCGGGCTGGATGAGCCTGAGGGGAGCACGCCGCAGAAGGCACACCGACCGCGGTTTTATCTTTTCGGACCACGTAGACTGGGATGAGCTAAATGCTGCCGTGGACGCAACCCGGGCCCAGAATATTTTTGTTACCCACGGATACAGTGATGTTTACTCTAAGTGGCTCCGCTCCAAGGGGCTCAATGCCGTGCCGGTAAAAACGGAATACGAGGGTGAGCTCTCTGATATCGGCGAGTCGCGCTCTGAAGAAAAGGAATCGGAATGAAGGCGTTCGCAGCTCTTATAGCGGCCATCGATGCCACGACCCGCACCACCGAGAAGCTCAAAGCCCTCAACGAATATTTGGATGCGGCCGCCGATCGGGATAAGCTATGGTGTGTGGCCCTCCTTTCGGGAAACAGACCGAAGCGCCCCGTCAAAACAGCTCTCCTGAGGCAGTGGGCAGCCGAAGTAGCCGACATTCCGCTCTGGCTTTTTGAAGAAACCTATTACGTGGTAGGCGACCTCGCAGAAACGGTGGCGCTGGTATTGCCTCCCCCCGAGACCGCGAATGAGGTCTCGCTATCAGACCGAATGGAAACCCTCCGCACCCTTCGGGGCCAACCTGAATCCGAAATCGAAACGCGCATCAAAAACATTTGGGCAGAAATGAACCGCACGGAACGGTTTGTTTTCAATAAGCTCATCACCGGTGGCTTTCGTATCGGGGTGAGCCAAAAGCTCATGGTGCGCGCTCTGGCAGCGCATCTCGGCGATGATGAAAACGCCGTGGCCCATCGCCTTATGGGGAAATGGGATCCGGGCACAGCAGATTTTCACAACCTCCTTGTCACACCCGACCCCGCCGAGAACCTCTCCCGCCCCTATCCTTTTTATCTGGCTTACCCCATTGATGGGGAGCCATCTGATCTGGGTCCCTGTGCCGACTGGCAATTCGAGTATAAATGGGACGGCATCCGCGGCCAGCTTATTTTCCGCAAAGGTGAAGTATTCCTCTGGAGCAGGGGCGAGGAGCTCATCACCGAGAGCTTTCCCGAGATCGCTTCACTCGCTGAAGCACTGCCCCGCGCCGCAGTGATCGATGGTGAGATTATGGCGTACAAGGATGGTGCGCCCCTTACATTCAACCAC